>JAGPKJ010000077.1 GCA_018053995.1 Lachnospiraceae bacterium
AGGTTAACCACATTAAGCCCGGAAATATCATATGCGAAATCTTCATTCGAAAATATAACTATTGTTACGTTATAGTCATCTTTCACGATTCTGGCAGTGGCGACGCATATCCTTTCAAACCCCCCTTGATGGAGCATCGGTGAGATAAGAAGCAGATTTTTACGATGATCATGTGGAATTCTGTCGATTTTCTCGATATCATCGTATTTGATTATTATGTTGTGATTTAATATTTCACTCATGCTTTGTAATAATCCTTTAGATACCAGTCTGCAAAGTTCTGTATTCCCGTTTCGATAGACGTTGACGGTCTGAAACCGACATCTTTCATAAGTTCTGTTACATCTGCATATGTCTCATATACATCACCCGGCTGCATTGGCATGAAGTTCTTCTCAGCTTCACGTCCTATTGCTTTCTCTAAGACCGTGATGAAATCCATAAGCCTGACCGGATTATGATTTCCGATGTTGTAGATCTTATATTTTGCGCCCGTCGACTCATCCGGCACCGGGATGTGCGTAAGAATACGTGTCACGCCTTCAACGATATCATCTATATATGTAAAATCGCGAAGCATATCTCCGTTATTGTAGATGTCTATCTTTTTCCCATGCATTATCTTATCTGCGAATCCAAAGTATGCCATATCAGGTCTTCCCATCGGACCATAGACCGTAAAGAACCTGAGCCCGGTAGCCGGTATGCCGTACAGATGGCTGTAGCTATATGCTAACAGTTCATCGCTCTTCTTCGTCGCCGCATAGAGGCTTATCGTATTATCGACCTTATCCGCTTCCGAATAAGGCACTTTCTTATTTCCCCCATAAACGCTTGAGCTCGAAGCAAATACAAGATGATCGACAGGATAATGTCTGCAGCATTCGAGGATATTATAAAATCCGATCACGTTGCTCTTTATATATGAATCCGGGTTTGTTATCGAATACCTGACGCCTGCCTGTGCTGCAAGGTTCATCACCGTATCCGGTCTAAATGACTTAAATATACCTTCTACCTTCTCTTTATCTGCGATATCTCCCTCGGTAAATGAAAAGTTATCATTCTGCTGCAGCTTGGAAAGACGCATTTTCTTAAGTCCGACATCATAATAATCATTCATGTTGTCTATGCCATATACTTCTATTCCCTGCGATAACAGTCTCTGTGAGAGATGATATCCTATAAATCCGGCTGCACCGGTTATCAGAATTTTTTTCATCTGCTTTTCTCCTATTTCTTAAGTTTATCAGTCTTGCCTGTCATATAGAATTCCTGCATTGTGCTTGCAAGCGCATCAGCATCAAAGCCCGCCGCTTTCATAAGTCCGGGTGCCTCTGATGCATCTTCAAGTCTTTTTGCGTGATAGTCTTTAGTGAAAAATGATAGTACTTCGTCTGCCCATTCCTTTGGATCGTGCTCTATGCTCATTGACCTTATGTATGGTGTACATATCACTTCGTCAGCGATCGTATCAGAAATGAGGCATGGCAGCCCTGAACTCAGCGCTTCTACTACTGTTCCCGGAAGTCCCTCGAAATGTGATGGAAATACAAAGAAGTCCATCGCCATATAGTACGGAGCGGGATCTGCGATATTCCCTGCAAATATGACAGAATCGCTGATTCCTGCCTGTGACGCTTTCGCTTTCATCATATCCATAAGCGGTCCTTCACCCAGAAGGAGCAGCACAGTCTTCTTATCATTCTGATGGATTTCCCTGAAAATATCAAGCAGGTACTCATGGTTCTTAGCATAGTGAAAACGTCCGACGTGACCTATTACTCTGCGGTCTGTTATGCCAAGCTTCGTTCTCACTTCGGCAGCTTTATCAGCACTGTATGTAAATCGTCCTATATCAATGGCATTGGGAACATAGTACATCGTATGAGCTCCGAATGCCGATATCCCTGCAAGTTTCGAGCATGTAAACAAGATATCCGATTTGCGGTATAAGCTGCTTCTAAGAAGTCTTGTAGCGGTTCCTTTTATCCCTGTATCAGTTCCTGCACTTCTTGCATGAGCCGCCGTTGTCTTTATCCCATACGATTTTGCGATTGGAAGGTATATTGCCGCAGTGCTTGTCATATGACCTTCGACAACTGTATATCCATTGTGACATGCGAAGAACAGGGCGAGCGCTTTCCTGTACTGTATAAGGTTTTTTCCGTTGAATCTTGGAACTGCATACACATTCCCGCCAAGTTTCTTTATCTCTTCGTCATAAAACTGCGGTTCACGTAACAGCATAGGATTCCGTCCCGTCTTAACCGCTTCCTCATATTTGGCCGGATCCATGTGTACAAGAAAGTCGAATTGAACTTTTTCTCTATCAATATGTCTGTAGAGATCCATTATCCTGCTCTCAGCACCGCCGAGCGCTGTTCCGCCCAGGACGTGAAGCACACGACACGGAGCCTTAGTGCTTATTGCAGTCTCCGATTGAGTTTTAGTCTTTGCTGATACGACAGGCGATGGTTTCTTCCCCGATCTTAGGTTTACCAAACCTCGCTTAACCAGTGCCATCATATGCTCATCTGCATTCATCATTGCTGTTCTCTTAATATAATCTGCTTTTAACAATTCGCTATAATTTATAAAACAGCTTGCCGTTTTTCCACTGTCAAACCTCTCTTGAGTGTACGATTCAAGCCTTTTCTTTAACACATACATTTCATCATCGTTCATGGTGTTGACATGAAGTACCATTGTTGTATATCCCATCGGCGTCTTCAGGCTTTCCGATATCTTGAATGGAATCGGAAGAAATATAAGACCTTCTCTCATATACGGCTTATTTCCAAATCCGTCTGTCACGTATCGAAAGCCGCATTCTTTCAGTGCTTTTAACGTATTAAGATCATATGAATGTGCCGGCGTCATAAAGATATCTGTATCAAGACCGTGTGACCTTAGTATCTCTTTCCCGCTCTTTATCATGTATAACTGCTTGTCATAAGAGAGACCGGCAAATTCCGAGAAATCGTTTAGCGGAAAGAGTCCGCCTTCTTTCGTTGTATATATATGTGTATAGCCATGCTGTGCGATGCTCCACCCTTTATCTTTAAGCATAGCAAAATAACGCCAGAAGTCTTCCTTTGATTCCTGCTTATGAAGATTCGGATCCTTATTATCCGGAACGATGCCCACAAGCGGACATATCCCGGCGTTATCAAGGAGTGTCTTCACCTCGCCGAATTTTTTCCAATCCATATCTGGTGTTATATCGTCAAGTCTCACTGCAATTCGCATGTTTTCGTCCTTATGACTATTTGGGTCATTTAAGAATATCGCCTGTTTTTATATTTATATCTGCGTCATATCTGTCTATCAGGAGTGAACCGTCAACAGTTCTTACTACTGGCTTCTCATCAAAGACGCCTATAACTTCCCCCGGCTCATATCCTGAAAAATCGATCATCTCATCAAACGGATGTGCTTCCCAGACTCTCACTTTTTGATCACCGATCATCGCAAATGCCCCGGGGAATGGTGCTGTCACGCCTCTTATCAGGTTATAGATGTTACGTGTCCTGTCGTGGAAATTAATCTTTCCATCATTTTCTGTCCGTTTGCTATACCAGGAATCAAAGTCCTTAGACTCAGTACTGATCTCGATATCATCCTTTTTGTATGCATTTATCAGCTTTGATATAAGACGTCTTGAACATATAAGGTTCTTATACTGCGCGGTGCGTATGTTATCGTACTGATTTATTGAAAACATTTCCGTAGCAAATACGTTTGGGCTGTCTGCATTCTCATCGTATCTGAACAAGTTCAGATTGAACCTTGTGTCTCCTAGGATCATAGACCAGTTTAAAGGCGATCTTCCTCTTCCGAAGGGAAGATAGCCTGCATTGCCATGAAACCCAAATACGCCGTATTTAAAGCGGTTCAGGACACTCGCCGGGATAAGTCTCTGCCATCCCATGGATATCCCGATATCGAATGTGTTTTTCTGCATGAATTTCTGCGTCTTTTCATCCGTCAGGTAATAGCTTTCAGCTTCATGAACTTCTATGCCGTATTTCTCTTTTAAGGGCTGCAGCCCTTTATAGCCTGCGATATCATTCTTCTTAGTGACCTCCGGGCTTATAGTGATTATCAGATCCACTTTACAGAGTTTCGACTGAATATAATCCACAACACCCTCAGTCGCGTCTTTCACGCCAAATACAACAACCTTATAGTTCATATTATTGCCCTCCCATGCATAAGAAACCCGGAATACAGAATACTCCTGTCTTTATATACTTTGACGTTATTATATCATCAACTGCTTATGCCTTATATGCAAGAAAAGCAGGTGACACCTGCTTTTCTAAGCGATCATATCGTATTTTATTTTACAGATTCGCTTTATACCAGTCAATCGCAAGCGCTATGCCATGCTTGAAATCGTATTCCGGATCATATCCGAGAAGCTTCTTTGCTTTGCTTATATCTGCATTTGAATCCCTGATATCGCCCTTACGCGGTTCATCGAACTGTGGCTCAACTTTCTTGCCGAGTGCATCACACAGATCATAGTAGATATCGATGAGGAACTCTCTTCCGCCTGCGCCTATGTTAAACGCCTGTCCGCCTGCTTCCGCAGATCCCTTGCATGCACGAAGATTTCCTTCGATGACATTGTCTATGTAAGTGAAGTCTCGTGACTGCTTGCCATCGCCGTGTATCGTCGGTGTCTCGCCATTCGTGAGCTGTTTAATGAACTTCGGAATAACTGCAGCATACATGCCGTTCGGATCCTGACGTCTGCCAAATACATTGAAATATCTGAGACCATAAGTATCAAGTCCGTAGAGTTTCTTATAAAGCTTGCCATATTCCTCATCAGCACGCTTTGTGAATGCATAAGGTGAAAGTACATTGCCTTCAACACCTTCGCGCTTAGGAAGTTCTGTGCTGTCTCCGTATACTGAAGAACTTGATGCATAGACGAACTTCTTGACGCCATTCTGTCTTGATGCTTCCATCATGTTGAGCGTACCGTGGATATTGATCTCTTCATACAGAAGAGGCATCTCGATAGAGCGTGGAACACTGCCCCATGCAGCTTCGTTCATGACATAAGTGACACCCTTCGTTGCATCAAGGCATGTCTCAAGACATCTGATATCTCCCTTGATGAACGTAAAGTTCTTATTTCTCGTAAGAGGTTCTATATTCTCGTATTTTCCTGTAGAAAGATCATCAAGGCATCTTACCGTATAGCCCTCATTTACCAGAGCTTCACAGATATTGGAACCGATGAATCCGGCACCGCCTGTTACAAGAAACACACTGTCTTTATCAAACTGAACATCTTTATATGACATAACTACATAACCTATCTTTCCGCCAAGCTGCTCTGCTTATATGCAGTCTCAACCATTCTTTATAAATTCATATCAATGCTTTTACAGTCTCCAGTACAGATAACCGCTCTTATCGCTGTATTCATCCAGATCATACATTCCCTTAAGATCCATCAGAACCTTGCGGCTGTTCTTCGTATTAAAGAACTTGTCTATATCAGTCTGCTTGTAATCGACAAAATCCTTATGACATACAGCCATGATGACCGCATCCATATCCTTTACGTCATCCATGGTGTTGAATGTGATTCCATAAAGTCTCTTGGCTTCTGCGGCATCAGCTTCAGGATCTACAACTACAGGTGTTATTCCATACTCTTCAAGTTCCTTGTAGATATCGACAACCTTTGAATTACGTGTATCAGGGCAGTTTTCCTTGAATGTAAATCCAAGGATAGCGACCTTCGCGTTCTTTACCGGAATGTCAGTCTTGATAAGGTTCTTTACAAGTGATTCAGCAACGTATTTGCCCATATCATCATTGATACGACGTCCTGACAGGATTATCTGACTGTGATAGCCAAGCTGTTCAGCCTTGTATGTAAGATAATACGGATCTATGCCGATGCAGTGGCCGCCTACAAGACCGGGCTTGAACTTCAGGAAGTTCCACTTTGTTCCGGCTGCCTTAAGGACTGACTCTGTATCTATGCCCATCTTATGGAAAATAATAGACAGTTCGTTCATGAACGCTATGTTTATATCACGCTGGCTGTTCTCGATTACCTTTGCAGCCTCAGCGACCTTGATCGACTGAGCACGATAAACGCCTGCAAGTGCCACAAGCTCATATACCTTGGCTACTGTATCAAGTGTCTCCTGATCCATGCCGGATACGATCTTCGTTATCGTCTGAAGTCTGTGGACTTTATCTCCGGGATTGATACGTTCCGGTGAATATGCGATCTTGAAATCCGTTCCGCACTTAAGTCCTGATTCCTTCTCAAGGATCGGTACACAGATATCCTCTGTAACTCCCGGATATACTGTCGATTCAAATACGACTACGCTTCCCTTTGTAAGGTTCTGTCCAAGAAGTCTGCTCGCACCCTCAACAGGTGTAAGATCAGGTGTATGATCATCATTTACAGGTGTAGGAACTGCTACGATATGGAACTTCGCTTCACGAAGTCTCTTGGGATCAGCAGTGAAATCGACTGTTGTCTCCTTTATCGCATCATCGCCGACTTCTCTTGTCGGATCCTTTCCCTGTTTGTAAAGATCTATCTTTGCCGCATTAAGGTCAAAGCCTATTACCTTGATCTTCTTTGCAAATGCGACTGCTATAGGCATTCCTACATATCCAAGTCCTACGAGTGACAACTTTTCGTCACCACTTAAAAGCTTCTCATATAAATCCATATTGCCTCCATGAAACATGCATTCTATTCAACATTGTCAAAATTAATACTAGTAGATTATAACACAATCCAATTATGTTTTCAGCTTACACATGCACGTTATCCGATACATAATTCAAAAGTTCAGCTATATACTTTCGATCTGCTCCAGATACTTCTCTACCACTATCTGTCTGTCGAAATTCTGCTCAATATATCTGCGTCCTGCTACGCCCATCTGTCTTCGTTCTTCCGGTGTTTTTGCAAGGATATCGCATACCGCCTGTGTAAGTTTTTCAGTGCTCTTCGGTTCAAACAATATCCCACTTTCTCCCGGCATAAGCGTTTCCCTGCATCCCGGCACATCGCTTGCAAGAACAGGTCTTGCGCACGCTGCTGCTTCAAGGAGTACATTGGAAAGGCCTTCATGATATGACGGATGAATTATCACATGGCACTTTGCCATCATCTGCGGGACAGTATCAATATGCCCAAAATACCTGATATATCCGTTTTTCTCAGCATATGCTACAAGACGTTCATAATATGGTCTTGTCTCTTCTTCATATTCCCCGACAAGATAGAACTTTGTCTTTGGATATCTGCTGCTTATATTCTTTGCAGTCTCAAGATACTCATCTATACCCTTGTCTTTCATAATTCTTATGACTGCAAGAAAGATGATTCCATCTTGTTCATCAGGATAAGGCTCTTCCGGATGTTCATCCAGATTTACCCCTGATCCCGGCAGGAGTATCTGCTGTCTGCCTTTTATGCCATGCCTTTCCATGAAACTCATATTATCTTTATTCTGATAAAAAACGCACTTGGCACTCTTCACTGCAGACTTATACATTTGAACAAGCATTTTTGACATAAAACCTGTTCCCTCAAGTGCTGTTCCAAGTCCCGTAACATTGACAACATATGGGATTTTCTTAATTCGGCAAGCCATTCCGCCATAAATATTAGGTTTTATTGTATAAGTTAGAACTATATCGGGTCTTTCATTTTTCAGCATCTTTTTATAAAAATCAAAAAGCTTAAGATCCTTAAACGGATTGCTACCGCGGCGTTCAAGCTCAGTACATATCAGACGTGTGCCCAAATGCTCCAGTTTATTGCAATTCTCATCTTCCGGAACCGAAACGATGGTCTCATATCCTTTATCAGAAAAAGTCTGTAGTAACTCTTTCCTGAATAGATAAAGACCATTCGCATAATTTGTCAGTATCAGAATCTTCATACATTGACCTTCATATCAGTTGGCTCTGCCATCAAGCTTACATACAGTGCTTTCAATATCTTTTTTATTTTTTATGACAACGCTGTCATACATCATCATTACAACATCTTCGTCGTATACGCCAATATTCTCAGGATTTTCTTCACCTTTGACATTCCTTGCAATCATCTTGACGAAATCAACTCCTGCTCCGTATGCATGAAGATATGCGCCACCGAACCTTGGGTTGATCTCTGAAAGATAATATTTCCCATCTCTGTAAAAGAAATCCATATCAAGAGGACCGTTGAACTTAAATAGTGAAAGTGCGTTCTTTATAAAGTCAAACAGCGCCTCATCCTTGAACGATATAGTCTTATTAGCACCACCAATAGTCGTTGAAAGCTTATTTTTCGTAAATATCGCTGCCGGTCTTTGAGACACAGTATCAACATATACATCTGCATCAAGATCTCGTCCGACCATAAGCTCCTGAACTATAAGTGTAGGATCATTCTTAAAAGCTTCCTTAAGGTCATCAAGCCCCATGATTTTTCTTGCTCCTACGCTGCCGCTGCCCGTTCTCGGCTTTACAAATACTGGAAAATCGACCTCTCCAGATGCCTTAGCTTCCATGAAGTCATCAACTGTTCCATAAGTCTTGGGTGTATTAATACCATGATCTGCAAGAAATCTGCAGAAATCATATTTATTATAGCACAGGCGCGCTGTATCCTCATAAGGTGCAAGCACAGTTATCCCCATAGCTTCGAATTCCGCCCTATGCTCTGCAAGCAGCATTATCTCAGGATCTATGAGTGTTGTGATTGCATCTATTTTCTCTTTACGACATATATCAAGTATTATTCCGAAATACGAAGGATCTGTGATAAGCGGAACTATATAAGCTCTGTCTGCAAATGAAATAGCAGGTGCAACCTCGCTATTGTCTGTAACAACTATCTTTATATCATCTCCTAGCGACTTCCTGAAATCCTTAAGTAGTTCGCATCTTCTTCCTACACTACAAAATAAAATATTCATAACATAATCACTCCATATATTTTTTTACAAGTCTCATATGGCACTAATAACATCCTCAGTCTTTATCAGGCTTCGTACCCGTAAATGCTTCCATCGTTGCACTGCCTTCACTATTAATTCCGCTTCTATCAAACACGGCACCTATCGTCTTACCTATTATCTTTACATCAAAAGAAAAAGAAACACTATTCACATATTCAACATCATATTCAAACTTCTTCTCCCATGTGATGCCGTTCCGCCCATTCACTTGTGCAAGACCCGTGAGTCCCGGTCTGACATCATGTCTGTGCCTCTGCGTTTCGTTATATAGTGGCAGATATTTAACCAAAAGAGGTCTTGGTCCTACGATACTCATATCGCCTTTAAGGATATTGAAAAGCTCTGGTAACTCGTCAAGACTTGTACTTCTTAGTTTTGATCCAAACGATGTCATTCTGTCTTCATCGGGAAGAAGTTCTCCGTCATCGCTTCGCTTATCCGTCATAGTCCTGAACTTGCAGAGCCTGAATATCTTCTCATGATACCCCGGACGCTCCTGATGAAATATGACAGGTGTTCCAAGCTTTACTCTCACAAGTACGAAAAGCACAAGAAATACCGGTGAAAGCAATATCAGCGCTATAAGAGACAGCACAACATCTAATAACCGCTTAATACACTTCTTGTAAACCATAAACCACTCCCAAAAAGATACCAATACAAACAATAAATCTTATCTATCCCCGGTTTCTTCATCCACAGGTCCCGGCTGATCCGCCTTAAGCTTATAATGATATGTCGATACTATCGACTGGACTATAGGTCTTATATCCTGACCTTCTATACGCCTCACATCATTGAGTTCCTTAAGCTTTGCGAAGAAAGAATTCTCATCTATCTCTATCGGTTTCC
>JAGPKJ010000166.1 GCA_018053995.1 Lachnospiraceae bacterium
GTTTTTCCTTCACGTACTCGTTGATTATCTGATAATACGTGACCGTGCTCTCCCAACTCATTCCGCCTATAAGTCCTATTGTTTTCATAATGTTCCTCCAAAACCTGCTTCCGCATATGCCTGCTGCCATATTCTTTATAAGAACATGACCTGGCTGCATGTCACCAAATTCCATTTCCCTGACTTCAAATTTCTTATTTCCCAGAAAAAAGTTTCCCTATGCCTGCACTATATACCCTCCGTATTTATTACACCGACCATAACCTGATAACAACCTCCTCATCATGTCAATCTATGCCTATTTTACCACAGTCTGATCTTCGTAAACGCATAAAATACAGCTCTGCCCATATTGAACTACAAACCATGCTCTGATATAATTGTATGAACAGATAGTTGATGATAAAAGTGTTATGCTACGTTTAGCGTTAAAGAAAGGAATCCCATGTATAATCCTCTGCTAAATACTTTCATCGCTGTTGCAGATCTCGGCAGTTTCAACCGTGCGGCTGAGCAGCTTTTCATATCTCCGACTGCAGTCATGAAGCAGATGAATCAGCTTGAGATGCATCTTGGGTTTAAACTTATAGATCGTACTGCGTCAGGTACAGAACTCACTCCAGCGGGAAAACTCATATACAATGATTCAAAATTTATCATTGACTATTCGGCAAAATCAATAACCGCTGCACGTGCCCTCGTGGAATCATATGATACGACATTTTGCATAGGTTCTTCTCTTCTGAATCCGGCTAAGCCATTTATGGATCTGTGGTACAATGTAAATCAATATTTCCCGGATTATAAGATCCATCTTGTTCCATTTGATGACTGCCATTGCCGTATATTGTCAGAGATAGCTCTTCTCGGAAAAAAATATGATTTTCTTATAGGTGTATGTGATTCTAGTGTGTGGATGTCACTTGCGAATTATCTTCCTATAGGTCGATATAAAAAGATGATCGCTGTCCGCCGTGATCATCCACTCGCATCCAAAAAGAAGCTTCGTCTTTCTGATCTTGACGGATACACACTTATGATGGTTCCTGCAGGAGAATCTGAGATAAATGACAGTATAAGAAAAGAGATAGTTGAGAAACACCCGAAAATTACTATAGAAGATACAAATAGATATTATGATGCCGCGCCATTCAACCGCGCCGCTGAAACAGGGAATCTGCTTCTGTCTACCGAGTGCTGGAGTGATATACATCCCGGGCTTGTGACACTGCCTGTCGACTGGAACTACAGTATTCCTTACGGAATCCTTTATTCACTAAATCCGCCGGACGACATCGTAAAATTTATCGACATCGTCAGGCGGACCGTAGATTACAAGTGAGATGATGTACCGTAGATTACAAGTGCGATGATGCAGTTGTCATCTCATAAAATAGCTGTCGAGAGCATCTTTTGTCATGAGTGATCCGCTCATAAATACTGTCTGATTCCCAACACCATATTTTTTCAATGTGCATTTGCACACAGGTCTTTCATTGTCTTCTGCACATCTGCAATTCTTCATATTGCAATCCGCCTTGCACTCTACTCTTTTAAACATACTCATAATCGTTACTCCTCTCCCTGAGAATCTTATTCTCAATAAAAACATTTGCCATCCAGCTGCAAATGATACTCTGTAGTTGATGCTCTGCAATATGTTTCTATCATGTCCTATTGCATGATCTTATTATATAGAGGGAGTGAACGATTATGAATCTCCTGTTTGTTACTATTGTTTAAACTTCTGGTTTATGCTTGTTATACTCGTACATTCTATGTTTTCTTACATCTGTTGAGCATAAATGCATTTTTCTTAATCTTTTGGTGCGTTAATCATTCCATTTTACTGAAGATGATCTTGTATATTCTTCACACTTATAAATGGTTTCGGATTATCCGGATGATCTCCGATCATCTTCTCCATCCATACCATATCGTACCATCTTCCAAGCTTATATCCGCACTTATGGAATTTTCCAACCATACTGTATCCCATATGTGCGTGGAATTCTGCGCTGTTCCGCGTCAGGTGTTCATCATCGTCACCAGTTGGATAGCCGATACAGGCATTAACGTTTATGACATTCATTTTCTTTAATATCCGTTCCATCTCATCATAGAGCTTACGACCTATTCCGCTCTTTTGGCAGTCTTTATTTACATATACCGTCATCTCGACCGCCCGGTCATATGCTGCGCGATTCTTAAAAGCGCCGGCATATGCATATCCAACGATCCTGCCCAGCTTATTATCATGTTCAGGATTTGCATCATATCCATTGATGATTGTGCTTTCCTGTACTGCAACGATATAAGGATATTTCTTCTGTATGTTCACTATACGTTCACGAAATTCTGCGACCGACGGCACTTCATACTCGAATGTTATCGCGGTATCCGTCACGTATGGTCTATATATATCCAAAAGTTCTGCCGCATCATCCGGCGTTGCAAATCTTATGCTGATCATGTTCAGACATGCTTTTGAAGTCATTCCCTCAATATCCATATCTCTCACCTCTGAGAAAATAATATCTTTTTGAGGATAAAGTGCAATATTTTACGTTTTATATGTAATTTCAGACTATAAAATGCATTTTATTACGTTTTGTATTATCATCGTTCTTCATGTTCATTCTTCAATGATTACTCTTCTTAACTGAGTTGAAGCACGTAACCTCCTCTTCAGATTTATACCGCAAAGTATTTTTGTCATATCTATATCATGTCTACATTATATCTACGTCGTGAAGTATTTATTGACCAGTTGGTCTATAAATGATATTATTTCGATGATCGATCTATATATGGAGGTCATTATGAAAAAAGAACTTAAAACTGAACTCACAAAAGAAAAGATAATCTTAGCCGCGATAGATGAATTTGGTCGCAACGGCTACTATGGTTCATCGCTTAATTCCATCTGCGATACCGGAATTGCAAAAGGACTCCTTTATCATAATTTTGCAAATAAAAACGCGATATATCTTGCTTGTGTTCAGCGATGTTTTCACG
>JAGPKJ010000167.1 GCA_018053995.1 Lachnospiraceae bacterium
TTACGGATTTTTCTAAAGCTACGCCTTCATGGGTGATGATGGATGGTCTTCGTTCGAGGCAGATATATGCGAATATCCTTTCAAACGCAATTAAATATTCTCAGAGTGGAACTGAGATAAGATGGTCGGTGATCGATACACCTACCGGAAATGATACTTTTCATATGGTGAGTATGATACGCGATCAGGGATATGGTATGAGCGAAGAGTTTCTGACAAAGCTTTTCCAGCCGTTTGAACAGGCGGATCCGTTGAATGCGAAATCCGGTACGGGACTTGGCATGCCGATAGTCAAAAACCTTGTAGATCTGATGGGAGGAAGTATACACGTAGAAAGTGCCGTCGGAAAAGGGTCGACGTTTGTCGTTGAACTTGACCGGAAAATCGGTACACCGCAGGAAGAGAAAAAAGTAAGTAATGTGGGATCATGTGATACGCTGAAAGGGAGCAGCATACTTATCTGTGAAGATAATCATATCAATATTATGGTGGCGACGGGAGTACTTGAAAATGCAGGATGCGATGTTCATGTAGCGGAAAACGGTCAGATAGGGGTTGATATGTTTAGAGATTCAGAGCCAGGACAGTACGATGCGATACTTATGGATATAAGGATGCCGGTGATGGATGGACTTGAAGCTACAAGGGAGATTCGTGCTCTAGACAGAGATGATGCAAAGACTATTCCAATCATAGCGATGAGTGCGAACGCATTTGATGAGGATATCAGAAAAAGCCTGGATGCAGGCATGAATGCTCATCTTGCAAAACCGATAGAACCTGAGATACTATATAGTGAACTTAAGAAGTACATACATCGCTGAGATGGGCAATGAGATGTTTTTTTTGTAGATGTGCAACGTGCCATGTTAATACAAGATGATCAATGTGTTATCTCATATCTATTTGGTGTTTTGCGAGAGATGTAGTATTATTATCTCGTTGATGACAACTTTTATAGAATAGGAGGAACAATAGGATGATAGTACAGAATATTACAGATATTGATGGTTTCTTCAAGGTTATCGATTCATGCAAAGGAAAAGTTGAACTTGTTACAGATGAAGGCGACAGACTTAACCTTAAGTCAAAATTGTCACAGTATGTATCACTTGCTAAGATCTTTTCAGACGGACAGATAGAGAAGATCGAAATAGTTGCGTATGAACCTGATGATACGCAGAAACTGATTAATTTCATGATGAACAATGGTGGTTGACCACATAATTTCAGAAGATATTCTGACACGGCCGTATCGATATGATACGGCTGTTTCTTATGAAAACACGTATATTTATTCAGATGATCATGGACGCCTCACAGATATGTATTTGGAAAATAACAGGTATGCATGGCAAAGAAACTGATTGACACTGAATATTCACATGTTTATAATTTTAAACATAGCAAAGGCGCTTATGATGTTTATTCGTCATAAGTGTTTTTTTATATATTAATGATAAAGGTGAAAAGTAGTAATTGATAATGATGCGGTGACAAAAGTAGCAATTGTATTATTGTGTCAGTGTCAAAAGTTGGGTATGTTGAGATGTTTATTTGGTAGGGAGGCAGATTGTGGAAGCGTTCAGTGATTTTGTGAGCAAGCTAGATGGCATTGTCTGGGGACCGATAATGCTGGTTCTTCTTATTGGTACAGGGATATTTATAACTATAAGAGTGAAATTCAGAACATGGAGAAACCTCGGGTATGCGATTCGAAGCGTTACTTCAAAAGAAGCAAGGACAACAAAGAGAGGGAGCGGAGATGTGTCTCCATTTGCATGTCTTTGTACAGCACTTGCAGCTACGATCGGTACCGGCAATATAGTTGGTGTTGCGACTGCGATGTTCTCAGGCGGACCCGGTGCTCTTGTGTGGATGGAGATCTGCGCGTTATTTGGTCTTTCAACTAAATTCAGTGAATGTATGCTGGCGGTCAAGTATCGTGAGACTAATGCAAAGGGCGAGATGATGGGCGGTCCGATGTTCACGATGAAGAACGGCTTTAAGAACAAGAAAGCCGGAGCTGTGATGGGAATGACATTTGCAGTCCTTGCAGTCATCGCGTCATTCGGTATCGGAAATCTGACTCAGGCAAATTCGATATCAGGAGCACTTAATACAACATTTTCAATTCCGACATGGGTGACGGGAATCGTCATAACGATATTTTCGCTTCTGATAGTAGTGGGAGGCATAAAGTCCATATCAAAGGTGTCAAGTGTCATAGTACCGCTCATGGCAGTGCTTTATGTTATCTGTGGTCTTATAGTCATAGTAATCAATTATCGGAATATCCCTGCTGGAGTGTACCAGATATTTGTGATGGCTTTTGCACCTAAAGCAGTAGGTGGCGGAATCCTTGGAGCGATCACTGTTTCTATCATGAATGAGATCCGTTATGGATTTGCAAGAGGATGTTTCTCAAATGAAGCCGGACTT
Organism: Lachnospiraceae bacterium; assembly: GCA_018053995.1. Taxonomy (GTDB): domain Bacteria; phylum Bacillota; class Clostridia; order Lachnospirales; family Lachnospiraceae; genus JAGPKJ01. The sequence goes on from JAGPKJ010000167.1 coordinate 2,443, forward strand.
GGCTCTGCCGCGATCACAGCGGCTGCAGCTACAACTGACGACTGTGTTCGTCAGGGATATATAAACATGACTGGGACTTTCTTTGATACGACAATTGTATGTACGATAACAGGTCTTGTTATAGCAACATCAGGAGTACTTGGAACTCTTGGAACTGACGGAACACCTCTTCAGGGAGTAAATCTTACAATGGCAGCATTTTCAAGTGCACTGGGACCGTTTGGAGCAGTGGTAGTCTCAATCGGAATAGTTTTATTTGCATTCTCAACTATCATAGGATGGGAATATCATGGAGAGAAAGCTTTTGAGTATGTGTGCAAGAACCGCGTAGCTATCATGTGTTACCGAATATTATATTCAATGATCGTGTATGTCGGAGCTACACAGACGCTTGATCTTGTGTGGAACCTTTCGGATGTGGCAAACGCGCTGATGGCTATTCCAAATCTTATCTGTCTGCTTGTTATGAGCAAGGAGATAGTTTCAGAAGTAGAGCGCTTTCAGCCAGTGGTAGATGCTGAAAAAGCTGAACATAAGCGGAAGAAAGCAGAAAAAGC
>JAGPKJ010000078.1 GCA_018053995.1 Lachnospiraceae bacterium
GCTTCATCCGCTGCATCTTTTTGAAGCTGGTTCACACAGAAAACGCAGTGTTCGTTTTTATCAGAAGAAAAGAATTTAGGTCTCGTCCATGTGATATAATATGATATTCTGTTGTTCAGCAGGATCTTCTCTATCTTGCCCTTTGTCTCAAGATCCTCTACCTCACACCATTCCATCTCATTATTGACCTTGACTTTCTGATACGCCGTTTCCATCTGTTCACTCATCTATTCATCTCACCTCAATAGTTCTGTCTTATAAAGCAATAGTATTATAACCCTGAATCCCTCAAAAATCCAGCGATTATTTAACATAATCGCCATCTGTATTTGCCAAATCCTTCCGCCTGTGATATGGTCATAAGAAAATCAACAGTTGCTCTGGCATCATAGTATAATAATTATTTTTGACGCCACTATCATAATGTTGACCGCAGAACAATTTGAAAAGAGGTTGTATTAAATGCCAATACGTATACAGGAAGACCTTCCGGCTTGTTCAATCCTTGAAAATGAAAACATCTTCGTAATGACTGAATATCGTGCTCTCCATCAGGACATACGTCCTCTGCACGTTCTTATAATGAACCTTATGCCCACCAAGATCATCACAGAGACTCAGCTGCTGCGCAAGCTGTCTAATACGCCGCTTCAGGTTCAGGTTGAATTTCTTCAAACATCTTCATATATTCCACAGCATATCGACTCAAATCATCTTGAGTCTTTCTATACAACATTTGACCAGATAAAAGACCGGAAATTCGACGGCATGATCATAACAGGTGCGCCTCTTGATTACGTAAAATTTGAAGACGTCGCATACTGGGATGAACTTTGTACGATCATGGAATGGGGAAAGACGCATGTACACTGCACTATGCACCTCTGTTGGGGAGCATTTGCAGGTTTTTATTATCTGTATGGACTTGACCGATATGATATGGATGAAAAGCTTTCCGGGATATATTCGCACCGCGTCCTGAAGAAAACTTCTCCTCTATTCCGCGGATTCGATGATATATTCTATGCCCCACAGTCACGCGCTATGGGAATCGCAAAAGAAAAGATTGATTCAATACCTGAACTGGAGATCATGGCCGAGTCAGATGAAGCCGGTGTCACAATAGTAAAGACCACCGACAGTCGTCACTTCTTTGTGACATGTCACCCGGAATATGATGCTGATACGCTCGCACTTGAATATTATCGTGATCGTGATAAAGGTATGAACCCTAAGATACCCGTACATTATTTTCCTGACGATGACCCTTCAAAAGAGCCTATCGTAAATTGGCGTTCAACCGGTCAGCTCCTATACAGCAACTGGATGAACTATTATGTATATCAGACAACACCTTATGATGTACGTGACATCTAAACATTTTTGATGCTGCATGTCATATATTGCCCGGCAGGTATTCTTTCAAGAATGATTCCTCATCTATGATCGGCACACCTAATTCTTTTGCGGTCTGATTCTTGTTAGATGATGATTCAATATCGTTGTTGATGAGACATGTCGTCTTACTTGTGACGCTGCCTGTCACTTTCGCGCCGCGTTCTACAAGGATATCTTTCAGATCACTTCGGCTCGCGAAATGTTCAAGGCTGCCGGTTATGACAAATACTTTGCCTGAAAGATCATCTTTACTTTCCTCATCTGAATCATTTTTTATGATCCTGACCTCGGCTAAAATATGGTCAAGTTTTCTTACATTACTGTCATCTCTGAAATAATCACAGAATGCCTTACCAATGACTGGTCCTACTCCATCTATCCCATCAAGTTCTTCTTCTGAAGCAGTTTTCATCTTACCAATATCATCTCCGAAATGAGAACATATAAGTCTTGCCGTAGACAATCCGATATTGGCAATGCCAAGGCCGTAGATTACTTTAGAAGCTGTAGTATCCCGTGATCTCTCAATATTGTCACACATTTTCTCGAACGACTTTTCACCATAACCATCTATCGACACAATATCATCGTGCTTATCCTTAAGATGATAGATATCAGCAAATTCATGTATAAACCCCTGACCTATAAACTTCTCAAGACCTGCTTCCGACAGCCCCTCGATGTTCATCGCATCTCTACTTGTAAATAATGTAAATGACTTTATCTTCTTTGCTGGACACTCAGGATTAGCACAATAAAGAAACCTGCCTTCATTGATCTGCCTGATCTCTGTCTTAGCTCCGCAGGCAGGACATGTGTCAGGCGGCACTTCCGTTCCGCTTCCTGAAAGGTTATCAGCTATCTGCGGGATTATCATGTTTGCCTTGTAAACAGTGATTGAATCTCCAATGCCAAGCTTCATATTTTCCATAATGCTGACATTGTGAACAGAAGCCCTCGTAACTGTTGTGCCCTCAAGTTCAACCGGATCAAATACAGCGACCGGGTTAATAAGCCCCGTTCTGCTCGGGCTCCATTCTATTCTTCGCAGCACTGTCTCTGCCCGTTCGTCCGCCCATTTAAAAGCAATAGCATTTCTCGGAAATTTTGCAGTCATTCCAAGTGATTCTCCATATGATATATCATCAAGCAGAAGAACAAGCCCATCCGATGGTATCTCAAATGTCTCTATCGCTTTTTCATAATATGATATTGCATCAGCAATATTATCTTTTGTGACCCGTTTATAAGGAACTACATCAAATCCGAGTCCTGTAAGAAATCTGTACTGTTCTTCCCTTGAATTATGAAAATCAATTCCGTCAGCCTTTACAAGTGCAAACGGGATGAGCCGTACACGTCTTTGTGCAGTTATGCTGTTATTAAGCTGTCTAACTGATCCGCTGCAAAGATTTCTTGGATTTTTGTATCTTCCTTCAGCTTCAGGAATAGTCTCATTTATCTTTTCAAAATCCTTATAAGAAATAACCGCTTCGCCTCTGAGTATAAGTTCTCCTTTATACGAAATTGTACCCGGAATATTGATAAAAGTACGAGCGTTATTGGTTATTACCTCGCCAATTTCACCGTTTCCCCTCGTAACTGCCTTTGCAAGTTTTCCGTCATTATAAGTCAGTACAACAGTCAGCCCATCAAGTTTCCAGGACAAAAGTCCCTCATTATCTCCGAGCCATGATCTGAGCTCTTCGCGGCTTTTAGTCTTTCCAAGTGAAAGCATCGGTGCAGGATGTCGTTCCTTTGGGAGCGAATCTACGGATTCATACCCAACATGTTGTGTCGGGCTGTTTGCCAGTGTTATTCCAGTCTCTTTTTCGAGTGAAACAAGTTCATCATAAAGTCTGTCATATTCAAAGTCGCTCATCATCTCATCATCTTGTACATAATAAACTTTAGATGCACTATTAAGAGTGTTTGTGAGCTCTTTTATCCTTTTCATCTTATCTTCTTCATTCATCATAGTCACCTCTGCAGCCCGCATTCTCTATATAATTCCTCAAGTTCCGATCCGATGACCACGCGTTGTTCTCCCGGAACCATTTTTGCAAGTTTCACATTCATAATGCGCGTTCTGCACAAGTTTTCAACACAATATCCACATTCATGAAGCATTCTTCGAATCTGTCTGTTGACTCCCTGAGTCAGAACGATTTTTATGATTTTGGGACTGATGATCTCAATATCACATGGTCTTGTTGTAAGATCAAGTTCATGAATATAGATTCCTTTTCTCAGCTTTATTATATCCTCATTTAATATATTGCGGTCGACTTTTACTTTGTACTCCTTCTCATGATTATTACCTCCGCTCATCATCTCATGAATGAGCATTCCATCATCAGTCATAATAAGAAGGCCTTCTGAATCTTTATCGAGTCTGCCAGCATATGTGACTCTGACATCGGATTTTACTTCTTCAGTAACAGTTCTCTCTGCATGCTCGTCCCGTTCAGTACATGTAACTCCAACCGGCTTATAATATGCGATAACTGTCTTTCTTTCCGTCTTGCATATAATATTTCCATCAACTGCGACAATGTTTCCATCACAGATTTTCACACCGGCTTCAGCTCTTACTCCATCCACTGTTACCCTGCCATCTGATATGAGTTTATCGGCATCACGTCTGGAACATATGCCGCACGAAGCTATGAACTTGTTGATACGACATTCATCCATATTCATACCGCCTTTACAGACTATATTCTGTCTTATTGATCAATAATTGCCTTAAAGACCATACCTTTGCCTTGCAGACTGATATTCACCTGCTGACGACATGTGACTTTATATAATCAAGCCAGGGCTGATAGTTTCTGGCATACAGGTGTGCGCCATCAAACGTGTAGTCTGCCTTTAAGAAACCATTTTCGTCTGTATAAAGTCCATTATAATCCAGGAAAAATGTCTTGATTCCATCCGCACACTCACCGATTGCAACATTCTTGTCATTTATGTCTATATTGTTGAATATCGCTGCTCCCTGAGCTTTTGCCTGACTTACATGCAGATTAGCCATCAGATATATGACGGCGCTCGGCTGCTTCTCTTCAAGCATTGATATCATATCTGTAAGTCTCTGCTTAAAGTCTGCGGTAGTACCATATCCGCAATCATTCATTCCTATCATAAGATAGATCTTTGTATATGTTCTCTGTGCCATCGCATCTTCAACAGTCATCTTTTTATGCTGTTTTTGGAATGTGACACCCTTTCCATTTGCCCAATCATACGTACAAAAACCGTTGTCACAGTAAAAATCCGCGTTCGTCCACCCTGAATAATCATTTAATCCAAGCATTCTTGAATCACCGATAAATGCAGCGTCATCAAAATAGCTGTCATCCGTAACTGTTATATAATCATATTCTGTTGTTAGCGCGATCTTCCCTGGATCTGAATAATACTTTGAATCAACCTGAGACGGCGGATATGTAATAAACTTCGTCACTCCGACCTTAGCAGTCTCCTCTGTACTCTCTGCTGTTTCCGTTTCTGTCACAGACGATTCAGTATTTTCCGTCGCATTTTCAGTCGCTCCATCAGAAGTCTCTGTCTGGGCTGATACTATTGACTCAGAAGTTTCATTTTTTGCTGCCGGATCTGATGAATTCTCACCTTTACTATCTTTGCCGTCCTGATCACTCGAATCATTACCTTTCTGATCCGCCGCTGTATTTTCTCCCGCACTGCTCATAACAGCACGAGACCATGTCTCTATCACATACGATGACTCGTTTCCCCAATATGACGCTATAGTCTCAAACGGGAAAATAATACCGTTTTTGCATATCAGAACTATAAGTATCGTAAGAGAACTGATGATAAGTCCCGACCAAAAAATATTATTTTTTATAAAATCAAAGATTTTTTTCATTTTTCATTACTTTCTAATCAAATTTAAAGCTTGATTTAATATTTTTAGATATACGATCAATAACTTCAGAACCTGAAATACAGGAACGGATTGCTACTGCCTCTCCATATCTCGTATACTGAAAACCAAAACAGTACGAGTAAGACGATCCCTGTATACCACTTTGTTTCAATCTTTTTATATAACCTCGTCGGATATGGTGTTGCAAAAAAAGTGCATATCGCAAGAAGCGGCGCATACTGTCTTAAGTTTCTAAGTACCTGGGCAAACGGAGTTATTCTCTCTGAATAGTGAATCCCTATCATATTCTGCAAATATGCACACATACTGCCAAGATCAGTCTGCGCAAATATGACCCATGTTACCGGTATCACTGCGATAACTATCAAATGCCCTAACACTTTTGTACTCTCGAGACGTGATGCGATAGTCCTGCCTCCTATCTTGATCTTTTCTAGTGAGATAAGAACGAAGAACACCAGTCCCCATATTATAAAATTCCAATCCGCGCCATGCCAGAATCCGGTAAGTGCCCATACGATAAATGTATTAAATACAGTAGCGGCGAACCCTTTACGGTTTCCTCCCATAGGAATATATATATATTCCTTAAACCACCGTCCAAGCGTTATATGCCATCTTCTCCAATAGTCCGATATGGATTTTGAAGAATACGGATCATTGAAATTAGCCGGTATCTTGAAACCAAGCATTTCGCCGAGTCCTACTGCCATCACAGAATATCCCCAAAAATCAAAATATATCTGAAATGAATACGCTGCAGCCCCAAGCCACGCACTTGCAGCCGAAAGACTATCTGTCCCGGCCTCCAGTACCTGGTTCCACAATGAGCCCATCTGATTTGCCAAAAGTACTTTAAGCGCAAGACCAAATGCAAACAGTCTGAATCCTTTTTCTATATTTTCCCATGATATCGTGCGTTCCTTAAGTTCTTTCCCGACTTCTGAATATTTTACGATAGGACCTGCGATAAGCTGTGGGAACATACTTACATACGAAGCAAAATTAAGAAATGATATCTTTTCATCATCCGGATCACGGTAATTATCTATCTGAAATGAGATGATCTGAAATGTATAAAAGCTGATGCCAAGCGGCAGCGCAAGTCCCATTTTCTGAATCACGTCTCTTTGAAAAAGAAGATCGATATTTCCGGCAAAAAAATCCCAATACTTAAATATGATAAGTATTGCAGTGTCCACAACTATAGAGATCACAAATAAAAATGTCCTGATTTTACTGGAAGAAGCAATGCTACGCATGATATACTTCTTCCGCGTATCCGAAGTACTTCTTTGCATTCGCTCTTCCATCTCACGTATGCTCGTTCTACACGAATGCTGTGCAGTATAAAGCAGATAATTAAGAATAAGAGAAAAAATAAGGAGCAGAATATAAAAAGGTTCTCCGATTCCGTAGAATACAAGACTCCCCATCAGCAAAACAATATTCCTATATTTTACCGGGGTCAAAAAATAGACTGCCAAAAAAGCAGGAAGAAATCCAAATATAAATGAAAGACTTGAAAAAAGCATCTGATTTATTGCCTCATAACTTTCATACTGTAATACGATGATGCTGCGAATCGATTCTCTTCCAAGTGCTCTATATTCCTAAAATATGGTTTCCTCATCTGAAAGGCCGCTTGATTCCGTATTACCATCATTTATCTAGTATAAAGAAAAGTTCCTTTATTTACAAGCACTTTTGCTATATCATCACTGCAAAATAAATGCTATATCATCACTGAAAAATGAATGCTTGCGACACGCACTCTGATTAACTATACTAATATATGATGCAACGGTCAAAAACAGTGCTTGTGAAATACACATGCACTGAAATCCGCAGTATCATACGACTATCATACAAAAAAGTTACAGCGGCAAGACCGCGGAACGGAGATAAATATGTCAGGATCTACATTTGGCAGAATGCTTACCGTAACAACTTGGGGAGAATCACATGGTAAAGCTCTGGGAGCCGTGATAGACGGGATTCCGTCCGGTCTTGAGCTGAACGAATCTGATATACAGCCATTTATGGACAGAAGGAAGCCCGGACAAAGTGAAGTCACGACCGCCAGAAATGAATCTGACAAAATCGAAATTCTATCTGGAGTATTTAAAGGTATGACAACCGGCACTCCCATATCAGTCATGGTTATGAATACCGATCAGCACTCATCCGATTATGATGAATTATCTCAAGTCTATAGACCCGGGCATGCCGATTATACCTTCGATCAGAAGTTTGGTGTTGGGATAAGGGACTATCGCGGTGGTGGAAGATCCTCCGGACGTGAGACACTTGCAAGGGTCGCAGCGGGCGCTATCGCTTCAAAGATGCTGAATAAATTAGGCATCTCAGTCACTGCCTATACAAAATCCATCGGACCCATAACAGTTCCTGATGATACCTTTGACCATGAATCTATTTATACAAATGCTGTCTGCATGCCTGATACTTTGTCTGCAGAAAAAGCACTGGAATATATCAGAAAATGTGCTGCTGAAAAAGACTCTGTGGGCGGGACGATCGAATGTATGATAACAGGTGTTCCTGCCGGCATCGGCGATCCCGTCTTTAATAAACTCGACGCAGAATTTGCACATGCCGTAATGTCTATAGGTGCAGTCAAAGCCGTAGAGATTGGTGATGGCACTTCTGTTTCTCATATGAAAGGGTCTGAAAATAACGATTGTTTTTATAATGAAAATGGAATGGTCAAAAAAAAGACAAATCATTCAGGCGGAATACTTGGCGGAATGAGCGACGGCTCTAGTATTCTCATACGTGCCAGTGTAAAGCCTACTCCGTCTATCTCACAGCCACAGGATACCGTTGATACAGACGGCAATGCGGTATCGCTTGAGATCAAAGGGAGGCATGATCCAGTCATCGTTCCAAGGGCTGTAGTAGTCGTTGAATCAATGTGCGCGATCACACTGCTTGATGCGATGATGTGCAATATGAGTTCAAAATCCTCTGATTTGATACGATTCTACAAAAACAGTCTCTGAATTGTACGATCATAGACTCACCTGACATAAATAACCTTAGGTGTGAAAATAAGATCTACTCTATAAAAGCAGCCGCAGGATCTTGTCCCGCGGCTGTTTTTCTTTTATGCCTGATTATCAACTGTATCTAGCATTTCTTTCAATAATTATCAAGAAGTTCGAGGTAAAAATCCTTGTAGTCTCTCCTGTTCTCTTTCTCAAACTGTATCGCTGCTCTAGGGTGCTGATTCATGATTCCCGTAAGAAGATATGGAACATCAAAGCCCCATGAAACTCCTGATTCTTTAAGCGGAACGATCTGATTCTGTATAAATGTCAGAACAGGATCAATATGATACTTAGGATTCTTAAGGAATCCAAGCAGAAGTTCAAGCGGACAATTTCCCGCACCTCTTCCAAGGCTCGATACAGTGCCATCAAGATAGCTTACGCCCTTTATGACAGCTTCTGTAGTATTTGCAAAAGCAAGCTGCTGATTATTGTGTGCATGGATTCCTACTTTCTTGCCACCATTCTCAGCATATGAAAGGTACTTGTCCGAAAGACGCCTTATCTGTTCCGGATAAAGTGAACCATAACTGTCAACGATGTAGATGACATCTACCGGACTCTGTGATATAAGTTCAAGTGCTGCATCGATATCTTCATCATTATTCTTGGAGATAGCCATGATATTGCATGATGTCTCATATCCCTTATCATGTGCATCCTCTATCATAGCTATCGCAGCCGGAATCGTATTGATATATGTAGCGACACGTATGAGATCGACCGGGCTCTCTTTTTTCGGATGAATATCCTTCTTATAATCGCACCTGCCAACATCAGCCATGATAGATATCTTTACACCGTTCTTGTTATCGCCCACCACTTTTCTGATATCTTCGTCAGATGAGAACTTCCACTTACCAAATTTTTCAGGATCGAACATTTCCTTTGAAGCGCGGTATCCAAACTCCATATAATCAACTCCTGATTTAATATTTGCCTGATATAACTGTTTTACAAATGATTCCGTAAAATAAAAATCATTGCAAAGACCGCCATCACGCAGTGTTGCATCTAACACCTTAATATCTGGTGTATATGACATAAGCGTCCTTTTCTGTCTGCTATCCGCATTCTTTTCAGCTGCCATCTGTTTCTCCTATTCTGCCTTTTGCTGCCGGCTCTATCATCTGCCTGCAAATCACGCTTCTTTTGCTGCCGCTTATTCTACGTTTATCTTCTTGAACATCTTCTTGCCTTTTCTTACTATGAACTCCTGCGATGCTATCTCGTCCTTGGAATATGTTTTCTTTACGTCATTCACTTTCTCGTTATTGACAACAACACCGCCTTGTTCTATCGCCCTACGGGCTTCCGAACGTGTCTGCGC
>JAGPKJ010000168.1 GCA_018053995.1 Lachnospiraceae bacterium
AGCGCATGCTGACGCCATTACCATAGCCATAGGATCCGCATTGCCTACATCTTCAGATGCGCACACCATCATTCTTCTTGCGATAAATTTCGGATCTTCGCCCGCGTATATCATTCTTGCAAGATAGTATGCAGCTGCATCAGGATCAGAACCGCGAAGGCTCTTCTGAAAAGCTGATGCCATATCGTAATGATTATCTCCCGACTTGTCGTACCTTACAGCACGCTTTTGGATACATTCGGCTGCTATATCACGTGTTATATGAATCTTGCCATCAGTGCCTCTTTCCGTTGTCAGCACAGCAAGTTCTATCGCATTCAGTGCATGTCTTGCATCGCCGCCTGCGATATCCGCCAGGAAATCGGCCGCACCATCATCTATCTCGGCATTAAATGATCCCATTCCCTTATCTTTATCATATACTGCACGCTCGATCAGTTTTCTTACATCTTCAAATGAAAGCGGCTTGAGTTCGAATATGATTGACCTTGAGAGAAGTGCACCATTAACTTCGAAATACGGATTCTCTGTTGTCGCTCCTATAAGAACCACAGTCCCATCCTCAACAAATGGAAGGAGATAGTCCTGCTGTCCTTTATTAAACCTGTGAATCTCGTCGATAAAAAGAATAGTCTTTTTATCAGACGCTCCGCGGCGTTCTTTTGCATCCGCGATAACCTTCTCCATCTCGGCTTTTCCGGCAGAAGTCGCGTTGATCTGAGTAAAGACCGAGCTGGTCGTATTTGCAATAACATGTGCTATAGTAGTCTTCCCTGTGCCGGGCGGACCATATAAAATGATCGAGCTCAGTTTATCAGCTTTTATCGCCCTATAGAGAAGCTTTCCTTCTCCGATGATATCAGACTGCCCGACGATCTCGTCAAGCGTCTGCGGGCGCATACGTGCTGCGAGTGGAGCCTCATTTTCCATATTCTGTTCGCGCATGTAACCAAATAAATCCATATCTTATTCTCACCAGTATTTCTGTTTTGCTGTTGCAAACCAGTTTCTTCTGATACTCCATCATCTGTTTATATATGTCATCTGAATTGATTTATGTCTTTATTGTATTCAAATCCTGCATCACTTAGTTTTTTCTCTACGTCTCCTGCCGAAACATCAAGGTCTTCGCAAAGTTCCTCGAAGTGCTTTCCGGTATCACGCAGTTTCATATTTATCATGCTCATAAGCATTATCGGATCTTCAGGCAGCATAATGACTCCTTTTTTCATGCAATCATGACAAGTGCGGCTTTACGTCACCTAATCACGACTTTTGACACTTGCATCATCATATCAGTTCCATATCTATCTTCCAGTTATCAGGCGATGCGCTTATGCATGCGTAGCATCCGCTTATGACCGGAACCATTGGTGGAACATGGCCAAGATCGGCATCCATCACGACCGGTACGCCATACTGCCCCAGTATCCCTGTTACAGCTTCATACCTGTCCATTCCCATCATCTCATCCCCGTTAAGCGGTCTGCCAATGATGAAACCTGATGCATTCTCGAACCACCCTGCGCTTTCCATCTGCCAGAGCGTTCTTCTGATGTCCATAACATTAAGGTCGCACGACTCTAAGAACCACAATATACCTTCATCCTTATAATGTTCCGAGAATGATTTTACATTATCATATGGCGTACCTATGAGTCCTCGCAGGCAGTCCATGCATCCTCCGATAAGCCTGCCGCGCATTGTCACATGCCTTGTCTTCCTCGCGCTCTTGTCTGAATATTTTATTCCCGCATTGCCTCTGTAAAGGTGAAGCTCGCTCTTCTGCGTCGGATTATACGGAGCCAGCGGGGTTTCTTCAGTTCTGAGACTTTCAGTCTCATACATTCCATATCCTGTGAGTGTGAGCTTTTCTCCGCGAAGCAGGTCGATAGCGTCATACAGGCTGTTATGATACGGTTCTGCGCCAAAGCTCGTCGCACACGGACCATATATAGCTGCCGTGTCACATATCGTGTTCAGCAGAAACGTAAAATTAGTATTATCCGAATAGCCCATAAACCATTTTGGACGCGCCTCTTCGATCTTCTCAAGATCGATATAATCGAGGTCTTCGCACATGAGCTCACCGCCGCCGACAGACATGATCGCATCGCCCTTGTCGCTCCTGTACGCGCTCTCAAGTTCACGCCCGCATCTGTATGGTGAACTGCTTATGCCTATCCCGTCATCTGCCGTGCAATTAGGTCCGATACGCAGATTATAGCCCATCTTCTTGAGCTTCCTACGTGCCGATTCAAAAAGTGTCTTATATGGTTCTGTTGTACACCCGAAAGACGGAGCGACCATTACGATCGTTCCGTGATCTTTCAGAAATTCAGGATATTTCATGCTTTTTCCCTCATTTTCATATATTGTCCTATGCGCTGATCATGATATCTCTTCTCTTCAGCTACGTTTCGGCGCTGCCTTGAGTTCTCCATTTTCTACGGTAAATAAGATAGTATCCTTTGGCTTTAGCTGATCTGAAAGTATAAGTTTTGCCGAAAGCGTCTCTACATACTTCTGTACATATCTCTTAAGCGGTCTTGCGCCGTACATCGGGTCATATGCATTGTCTATGACAAACTTCTGTGCTTCCGGTGTAAGTTCTACTGTAAGCTCCCTGTCCGCAAGTCTCTTATTGAGATCAGCTATGATAAGTCCGATTATATCACCTATATTGTCCTTTGTAAGCGGCTTGAACATAATAATCTCATCAAGACGATTCAAAAATTCCGGACGGAAATGAGCATGTAGCTCTTCCATTACAGCTTTTTCTGCTTCATCGCTTATCGTACCGTCATCTTTTATGCCTTCAAGCAGTTCCTGCGCACCGATATTCGATGTCATGATAAGAATAGTGTTCTTGAAATCGACAGTCCTGCCCTGTGAATCAGTTATACGTCCATCATCAAGTACCTGAAGCAGTATGTTAAATACATCAGGATGAGCT
>JAGPKJ010000016.1 GCA_018053995.1 Lachnospiraceae bacterium
CAGTACAGCCGGCAGCGTCACAGCAGCCAGGCAGCTCAGCAAATGTATGGCAGCAGCCAGTACAGCCGGCAGCGCCACAGCAGCCAGGCAGTTCAGCAAATGTATGGCAGCAGTCAGTACAGCCGGCAGCGCCACAGCAGTCAGGCAGCCAAGCGAATGCATGGCAGGCACAGCAGCCACAGCAGCCAGGCAGCCCGGCACATCCGTGGCAGTCAGCACAACAGCCCAAGGAGCCTAAGCGTCCCAAGAGAAGACCTAAACAGGAGAAAAGCCCGGTGCTTGTCATCCTTTTGATAATCCTTGCGGCACTTATAGTGGCAGCAGTCTTTTTTGTTTTCAGATATAAGAACGACATCATGTACCTTATAACAAAAGATCCACAGTATGAAGAAGAGATGGATGTCGAAAGCGAAGAGAGCAGTACAGAAAGCGATTCAGTGCAGGGTACTTCAGAGGAGACAGATGACACTCTTCCGAGCATAACAGAGACTGCAACAGAAAGTTCCGTAGGGGAACCGCTTGTATGGACTGACAGCGCACTTCAGCAGGCAGTCGCACAGGCACTCGGGAAAGACGCTAACAGTATAACTACTGCGGACGCTACAGCTGTTACAGAATTATATATAATCGGACAGGATGCATCGACTGACTCTGCAAAGATTCCTGATTTCCTTAGCAAGAATACAAGAGGATCTATAAAGAGTCTTGCTGATCTCTCCAATTTCCCGGAACTTACAAAACTCACCATATGGGGAAATGAAGTAAGTGATACAAGTTCGCTTAGTTCTCTCTCAAAACTCCAGGCACTTAACCTTGATAACAATGGACTGTCTGATGTATCAGGAATCGCATCTCTGGCACAGATCACGGATCTGAGTCTTGGAGCTGACAACATAACAGATATCGGACCGCTTAGCAGCATGACGAACCTTCAGTCACTTTATCTTGGTAATAATGCGATATCCGATCTGTCGGCGGTTCAGAACATGACATCGCTTACATATCTCAATATCAATGGCAATGCGGTCACTGATCTTTCACCTGTCAGCGGACTGACGAACCTTAAGTCTCTTTCAGCTACGTCAAATAAGATAACGAGCGTGAAACCACTCGGTGGTCTCTCACAGCTTGAACATCTTGATATAAGCGATAATCAGCTGAAGAGCACATCAACGCTCAAAAAACTTCCGAGTCTGAAGGAATGCGATATTTCGTATTAAATCGATAGATGAGGGAGATGGATAGACCATGAAGTGTTCTTCGTGTGGAATGGAAATAAAAGACGGATCCAAGTTCTGTACTTATTGTGGCAGTTTGCAGACAGAAGATATGTCTGATAATGAAGATGAAGGCGGGAACGGTCACCGCACGACACTGATCGTACTCTGCATTATCGCTCTATGTATTTTTATGGGGCTTGGCGGACTTGTCGTATATAGTCAGATGCCACAGACTAGGTACAGCAGGATGCTTTCTCTTGGTAATAAATATCTGGATGAACTTGATTACGAACAGGCAGAGGCTTCTTTTGCAAAGGCTATAGATATTGCACCAAAGAAAGCGGACGCATACGTTGGATTATCAAAAGCTTACGTAGGTCAGGATAAATATCCGGAAGCATTGGCAGCGATAAAGAAAGGTGCCGGCAAGGCTGAGGATCAGGATCTGATCGATGAGTATATCGAATCGTGTGACTGGCTTATCGTAAGTTCTGATGGATCGTATTCACTTTCTGATGATGCATCCGGGGCAGGGGAAGAGACGGCAGCAGCCATTACTAAAGCTGCACCGGCAACGGAAGAGACTAAGTCAGATAAATGGGATGAGATACAGAATGAGATGAACGGACTTGATGCGGCAGACGTTGAGTTTGTATCAAGTGATGTCTCACAGTATCCGCTAGTAAAGCTATATTACAGAATCGAGAATCCTGATGGCAGTCCGATCACCGGACTACCGCAGGATTGCATTGCTGTGAAAGAAAAAGTCAGCGGCGGAGAGTACCTTGAACGTGCAGTAAAGGGATTTGAAAAGCTTGAGGGAAATGAAAGGATAAGCATAGATCTTGTAGGCGATAAATCAGGAAGTATGTCTGAAGTTATGCCGAAAGTCCAGGCTGTCATGAATGATTTTGTCAACAGTCTTGATTATAAGGCGGGCGACCAGGTCGAGATCATTTCATTTGATACGTATGTAATGTATATGTGCACATATACGAGCGATGCGAATCTGCTCCTCAACGGTATATCAAATATCGTGGCGGACGGAGGAACATCGCTTTACGATGCGCTCGAAGATGCAGTGAACAGTGCCGCAGTACAGAACGGTGCAAGGTGCGTGATCGCGTTTACGGATGGCAATGATAATAACAGTATGTCCAGCCCGGATGAGGTCATCTCACTTGCCCAGCAGCTTTCAGTACCGGTCTATATAATCGGAGCCGGCGACATATATGTCGATCCGCTTCAGAACATTGCATCGTCGACAGGCGGAAAATATTGGAACATCGATGAACTTTATGATATGAGCGATATACTCCAGTCTATATATACAACGCAGAAGGATATGTATTGCGTCTCATATGTCTCCGACAGTGCGATTCCGCAGTATGACACGCGTGATATAAGTTTTGAATTTGCTGATAAGCAGGGAACACAATTCAGCGGTCAGGCAGATGCGTCTGTAACACCTGTCAAAACGGCGGCTGATAAACACTCATCACGTTATGAAGTCATCAAAAAGGATATATCGTGGGAAGATGCAAACCGTGAATGTATAGCAAAGGGCGGACATCTTGTAACGATAACTTCACAGGATGAGATGAATAAAGTGAGCACGCTTGCCGAAAGCTCAGGCATCGATTATCTGTGGATCGGCGGTTATACATCGATTCGTGATGGTACTGATACATTCGGTCACTGGGTCACCGGCGAAGACTTTAACAGCTATACAGCCTGGTATCCGGGCGAACCATCCAGAAATGATATGGACGGAGCACCTGAGATGTATATCATGATGTGGAAAATGAAAGGGACGTGGAGCTGGAATGATCAGCGTAATGATCCGGTCAACGATTCGGGACTTGACTACTTCCATGATGACACCGGATATATATGCGAGTATGAGAATTGAACAGATACGAGAATTAAACAGATATTCTGACTAGATATGAGTATTAGTACCATTATGATATGTGGGGGAATAATAAGATGAGTACAATCCTGTCTGTTTACTGCAAAAGCGCATTTAAGGAGTTCTTGCTGCCGGCAGTGAACAATGCGAATAGCTCGATAATCCTGGCAAAGGGTGTGTTTGGATTAAATCAGGATCTTGAGATCCCGATGGAAGTCATTGAACATAAGTGGTCGTTTATCAGTTCTGACAGATATACGCTCACTTGTGATAATGCATCTGTTTTTGAAAGAGATATCAAAGACGGGGATCTGATAAAACTCTGCATTGGCGATATGAACCTCATATCAATACTTGTACGCGAAAGCGATTCTTATTTTTCTGTATATGATAAATATGATATAAGCAGACTGAGTGAACCTGTAACGATCGGAAGCAATGAGAACAATATGATCGTCTATGGTGGCGGCGGCCTCGTATCAGGGTTACATGCATGTATAAGAAATTCGGAAAGCGGTCTTATTGTAGAAGACCAGAGCAAGAACGGAACATTCGTAAATAATCATCGCATTCAGGGATCCGAACATCTGAGATTTGGTGACTGCATTGATATCTATGGCCTTCGTATAGTGGTTCTTGGCTGTTTCCTTGCGATAAGCACATCATATGTAAAGGTAACGATCGACACGGGCAAGCTTAGCCCGTGTGTTCTTTGTGCGCCAAAGATTAATGACAGTCATATCAAAAGCAGCAAAAGGGTATTTCACCGTGCACCGCGTCTTATCCCGAAGATAGATACTGAACCTATTGAGATAGATGGCGCGCCGGATCCGAAGGAACTCGAACAGCCTTCAATGCTGATGACTATAGGACCTGCCATGACAATGGCACTCCCGATGCTGCTGGGATGCGGGCTTGCGATATTTGCATCAAGAAGTTCGGGGTCGTCATCAGGTCTTTTTATGTACACAGGTCTTGTCACGGCGGTAGCGTCCGGGCTCCTGGGAACGATATGGGCTCTTGTCAGCATGAAAAATGCCAAGAAGAAATTCGAGAAGGAGCAGCAGAACAGAAGTATCGCTTATGGTGAATATCTGAATAAGTGCGATGCCAAGATAAGTGTCAAGTATAAAAAGAACGGCATAGCATTGAGCGAAAGATATAGCAGCGCGCTGGAATGCTGCAGATATGATGCGGACAATCCGTGTCTGTGGAATCGCAATGACAGACAGGAAGATTTTCTAAAACAGCGTATAGGCATAGGGTCTGTTCCGTTTCAGGCAAACGTAGTAGTCCCTAAAGAAAAATTTATGATGCTTTCAGACGCACTTGTGGAAATGCCCGGCAAGATCAAAGAAAAATATTCGATGCTCCATGACGTTCCGGTATGCGTCGACCTTCTGCACGATAAGCTTGTAGGTGTTATAGGCGGGCGTGAAAAGCGGGGAGCTGTTCTGGCTGTTCAGAATATGATCGCACAGATCGCTGCAAATAACTGCTATACGGATGTCAAGATACTGATGATATACGATGAGAGAGAGACTGATCTGAGCGGCAGCTGGGATTTTGTCAAATGGCTTCCTCATGTATGGAATGAAACAAAAACATTCAGATATATAGCGGGAAATAAGGAAGATGCCAGTGAAGTATTGTATGAGCTGACAAAGATACTCAGAATGCGCGCAGAGAAACAGCATCAGGAGAACGACAGTGAAAAAATGCCGGTGCCTAAGCCATACTATATCCTGTTTCTTGCCGACCCGGAGATGCTTGAAGGGGAACTTATATCAAAATATGTATTTGATCCCAAACCGGCATATGGTCTGTCAACAATCGTGCTTGCGGAAAATTATGAAGATCTGCCAAATGAATGCGAGAAGATAATAGAAAATGATCAATCATTTTCAGGTGTTTACAATGTATATGATGATCAGGCTGACAGGACGAGTGTACAGTTTGACCCGATAACATCGGATGAACTGGAAGCGTTTGCAAGAAAGATCGCAAATGTTGAGGTACACGAAACAGAGGCAGGCGGTGATATACCGAATTCCCTTTCATTTTTCGATATGTATGGAATAAGATCTTTATCTCAGTTGAATGTGCTGGACAGATGGAGAAAGAACCGTACATATGAGTCAATGAAGGCTATGATCGGGCAGAAGGCAGGTGGCGCACCATGCTTCCTCGATATACATGAGAAATATCACGGACCTCACGGACTGGTCGCCGGTACTACAGGTTCAGGAAAGAGTGAGACTCTTCAGACATATATACTTTCGCTCGCTGTTAATTTCAGTCCGGATGATGTCGGATTCTTTGTAATTGATTATAAGGGCGGCGGCATGGCGAATCTGTTCAGCAGCCTTCCGCATCTTATCGGTCAGATATCAAACTTGTCAGGCAATCAGGTCAGACGTGCGATGGTCTCAATAAAGAGTGAAAACGTCAGAAGACAGCGTATATTCAATGAATACGGTGTCAACAACATCAATAGTTACACGAAACTTTACAAGAATAATGAAGCTAAGATACCTGTACCGCATATGCTCATCATAATAGATGAATTTGCGGAACTTAAGCGTGAAGAACCTGAGTTCATGCGTGAACTTATAAGTGTCGCGCAGGTTGGACGAAGCCTTGGAGTTCACCTCATCCTTGCAACGCAGAAGCCAAGCGGAACGGTCGATGATAAGATCTGGAGCAATACGAAATTCAGACTCTGTCTGCGTGTTCAGGACAGGCAGGACAGTAGTGACATGCTTCACAGACCTGATGCAGCATATATAACTCAGGCAGGACGATGCTATCTTCAGGTCGGAAATGATGAACTTTTTGAACTCTTCCAGTCAGGATGGAGCGGAGCGGAATATTCAGAGGATCCGGATGATGCAAGATATGATATCGCAAAGATAATATCGCTTGACGGCATAGCTTCACTTGAGGGAAGCAGAACTAAGATACTCAAGAAAGAGAAGAAACGTATCCTGTGGATATCGATGCTTATCCCGTGCATTGAACATGTACTTGAGGGCGAAGAAGATGTCGCTGAAAGGATAGAGAACGGTACTGTATCAAAGACGGATCTCTGCAAGAAAGTATTTGACGAGATTATCAGAAAAGATATCGATCTTGCAGATAATGAGAGTAATGAGAAACGTATCATTGACCTTATCGGCTTATATATGAGTGTCGTATTTGATAAAGATATCGATACTCTCGAAGAGAAAGCCAAGGCAGTGATAGACGAAGCT
This sequence comes from Lachnospiraceae bacterium, assembly GCA_018053995.1. Lineage (GTDB taxonomy): Bacteria > Bacillota > Clostridia > Lachnospirales > Lachnospiraceae > JAGPKJ01. Next base: position 6,387 of record JAGPKJ010000016.1, read on the forward strand.
GATAAGATCGGCAAAAAGCTGCCTGACAGAAAAGAAAAGACACAGCTTGATGCTGTCGTTGAATATCTTCAGAAGACAGCTGCAGATAATGGCTTTGTGCAGACCCAGAAATTGTGGCTCCCTGTTCTTCCGACGTCTTTATATCTTGATCAGCTTAAGGGATATAGACCGCAGTTTGACGGAAAAGAATGGCCTGTCCATAAGGGCGAGTGGTCACTTGCTGTTCCGACAGGAATGTATGATGATCCGGAAAATCAGGAGCAGGGATCTTACATCGTAGATCTGGCGCAGACGGGCAATATCGCTGTGTGCGGAATCGCGGCAAGCGGCAAGAGCACGTTCGTACAGACATTTATCTTCTCACTTATAAACCACTATACACCGGGTGAGATCAATATATATGCTATCGATTTCAGCTCAAAGATGCTTTCGGTGTTCGAAGGTGAACCGCATGTCGGCGCAGTAATGTATGAGAATGATGATGAACTTATCGATAAGTTCTTTGCGATGATGAAGCGGATAATGGATGAAAGAAAGGAAATGTTCCGCGGAGGAAGTTACAGTCAGTATATCAGGTCGAAAGGCAAGACAGTACTCCCGGCTATACTTATCGCGATAGACAATTTCTCTAATTTTAAGACTAAGACAACAGATAAATATGATGATCTTATAATCCAGCTCGCCAAGGAAGGGGTCAATAACGGAATATTCCTCATGGTCACGGCAGCAGGATTCTCATCTGGAGAGATTCAGGCAAAGCTCGCTGATAATATGCGTACACCTGTATGTCTTGAGATGACAGACAGATTCCAGTATTCAGAGATTATGCGCTGCATGCATCTTGGAGTCCGCCCTGAAGAAAATGTGAAAGGAAGAGGGCTTGCACATATCGGGGAAGCAATACTTGAATTCCAAACAGCACTGCCGCTTCAGGCTGATGATGACTTTAAGCGTGGTGAAGCACTTAAGAGCGAATGTGCAAAGATGCGTGAAGCATGGCACGGACAATGCGCGAGAAAGATTCCGGTGATCCCGGCAAAGCCTACCTGGAAGGAATTCTCCGAGAATGATGAAAAGAAGACGATGGATGAGTCAGACCGTATGCTCCCGATCGGATATAACAAGGAAGATGCTTCGATATACGGCATCGATCTGAGCAGGATGTTTACGTATATCATCGCCGGTAAGGCAGCCACAGGCAAGACAAATATGCTTAAGACGCTGATGATGTCGGCAAATGACAAGGGCGGAGACATTGTAATATTCGATTTTGAATCCGAGTTTGAGGATCTGGCAGACAAGATAGGCGCGGAGAGAATAACGACTGATAAAGAGATGTATGATCTGTTTGTAAAGCTGACTCCTGAACTTAAGGCCAGGTCTTCCACGAGAATGGAGATAAGGGATAGACTCAACAAGGCGGAGGATTCAGACGCAGACCTTGATAATGAAGAGATATTCAAGGAAATGAAAGAGAAGCATAATTTCAGATATATGTTTATCGGAAATATGATCTCATTCATGAAGAAGGTATATAAACCGGAAGACGGCATATCACCGATGAACGGCTTTATCGAGAACATAATCGGAAAAGGCGAGCTCCTCGGAGTATATTGGTTCGCCTGCTATGATCATGACAAGGACACAAATGGAGATGCTTCCGGACGCACTGCTTATTCAGTATTTGCCAAGAATAAGACAGGCATACATTTTGGCGGAAATACAGGAAGCCAGAGCGTCCTGCCGTTTGACAGTCTTTCATTTAGCGAGGGCAGCAAACCGCAGAAAACCGGAATCGGAATGATACCGCCGGAAAACGGGGAGAATACAGCGATAAAGGTTGTGATACCTTTTGTAAAAGGATGAACATATGATCAAAATGATCCTTTTTGACAAAGATATTAGGGAACTCAAGTTCCTTAAGGATACACTGAGCAGCCAGGTCGCATACCAGTGCGATGAGAAATGTGAGATAGAAGACTGCCATGAAGAGAAGACTGCGGATCAGAAGATAAAGACTAATGATCTCGCGGATCTTACTTGTCTCGATCTTATGGCGGAAAATGGAGTAGACAGGGCTGCGCATGTAAGATGCAGATTTCCGGAGACAGATATGATGGTGATCGCGGATGTATCGGTATCTCCTCTTATGTATATGAAACCGGGGATACGGGCATCTTCTCTTGTGCTAAGACCGGTTGACGTGCCGCAGGCAGTGAAGACGGTAAAAGAGTTTATCGCGTCTTATCTGGATTCGAGAAAAGAAGATACAGAAGATCAGTTTGTGATAGAGACGAAAGAAGGGATTCAGAAAGTCCCATATCATAAGATATGCTATTTTGAGGCAAGGATGAAGAAGCTCTATGTCCGTACAGATAACGAGGAACTTGCTTTTTATGATACGCTCGATTGTCTGGGGGATGGACTTTCGAAATCATTTGTCCGTTGCCACAGAGGATATATCGTGAACGGGTCGCGAATCTCGAGGATAATAACGGGACAGAATGAGATTGTACTGGATAATGACATGATAGTTCCTATATCGAGAAGCTATAAGACAGCAGTGATGGGGTTTGTAAAATGAGGACAGGAAGAGAGTGTGCGATATATCTTTCATTTCCCGAGATGAAGATTCTTATACATGAATGCGGGATACCGTCATTTGCCGCATTTGAGCAGCTTGGGAAGGTACAGCTTAGTGACAGGGATGTATCAAAGGCGCTTGTGTCGCTTATAGATAAGAAGATGCTGGTGCCTTCAGATGACAGCTATGTCATGACACAGATGTGCCGCGATATCGTCAAGATATTGAAAAATGCCAGATGCGTTCTTATTTGCTACGGACATATGCGAAGCATTCCGATGACATGCATATATGTTGATGGAGTCGATGCACTGACAATGCAGGTGGATACGCATACAAGCGATATGCTGAGGATTACCGTGATCAAAGTCAGGGATCTTGTGAACGAGATGTCCGAATATGATTTCATGCCGGTATGCACGGACACCGGTAAGAGTGAGCAAGATAAAGAGCGGATGAACAAAGACATTCGGAAAGTGTCGCTGGATGATAGCGAAAAGCTGCTTGATGACGATAACATGCTTCTTCTTATTGACAGGATAAAAAAAGATTCAGATCACAGGGATATGCGTTTATGTGTGTGGAAACATCCCGCAGACGATATGATAGAGGTCACTAACGGAAAGAACAGCAGATGTGTGGAGTACGACAGAGACGAGCTTTTTCATATGATAGATGATATGGGAAATCTCAGAGAAATGGAGATGAATCAGCCGTGATATTAGTCGATGTATATGTTCCGTCAGTTGATAAAGAATATAATTTCAGCCTGAATGAAGGTGTTCCTGTAAGCACGATAATAGCGGAGATAACTGAGATGATCGCGCAGAAAGAACAGACACAGCTCAGAGGAGAACAGAAATATCTTAATCTCTGCTGCAGAGACAAGGGCAGCATTTTTCCTGCTGAAAATACGCTTGAGGAATGCGGTATCGCTACAGGAAGTTCACTTATACTTATCTGATGGGCAGATGCATTTCATCCATAGAAAAATGCATTTCGTCAGATAACGATCAGTTTTCATTTGGCAGCAATATAATCAGAACATAAGTTGAGGCGGGAAAGGAAGCGGACATGTTCAGAATAAACACAGGTCCCATCAGCAGCGCATGTGACAGCCTGCGCACCGAACAGCATAACATTGAAGATGTGTCATCGGGCGTAAGCGACAGCATAAGCGTTCTTGGCAGAATGTCGGGGATGGACGATATGATCAACGCACTTCGCGGTGTGAGGGATCATCTTGATGATGAACAGCAGTCAGCCATAAGACTTGAAAAGGCACTTAGCTGGATCGGGCACAACTTCGATCAATGTGAGAATAAGATCGTAGAGTGCGCCGAACAGAGCAGACAGATATATCCGGTGATGAATGTCACAGAGACCGGAACGGGCGGATACAGTTCGGATTTTGACATTAACATCACATGACAGATAAAGAGATAGCCGGAAGAACTAAGGAGGGCAGATATGGCAGGACGTGAGATCGCAAATGAACTCTCAAGATTTAATACGGATGTAGAACAGTTTAAGACAGCACTTGATGATCTGGATAATAATTATACAAATGTATTTGAGACGATAGAATCACTTAACAGTACATGGGCAGGGCAGGCACATGATGCGTTCCTTACACAGTTCGATAATGATAATACAAATGTTAAGGATATGATCGAAGAGCTGAAGAAATACAGGGACGACCTTTTATTTGCCAATAATGAATATACGAAATGTGAAGCAGAAGTAAATGATATAGTAACTTCTCTCAGCATAGGGTGAAAGGAGCAGATATGGCAGATTTTGGTGAGGGTTTTATACTGCAGGTCACACCGGAACGTCTTAAAGAGATAGCGGATGATGCGCAGGAAAAGATAGACAAGATGTCGAAAGCGATAGATTCGTTCAATGAAGCTGCCGTGAATACAAAATCATATTGGAACGGCGAAGCATCAGATCTGTACGCAAAGCGTTATAAAGAGCTGAAAGACAAGCTTGATGAGATCATGAAGAGACTTAGTGAATATCCAAGAGACCTTGAGGTAATGGCAGGGGTATATGAAGAGACTGAGTCAGTGAATACTGAAACATCGGGTACACTTGATAACAATATAGTAGTCTGATGAGTGATATCAGTACGGAGGGGTCAAGGGATGACTGAAGAAGAGATATATATAGATTTTGACAGAGCGATCAAAGAGGCTGACAAGCTTGATCAGATGGCCGGGAGACTTACAGCCATAAATTCAAAATATGAGGATAATCTCAACAATATAAGTACAAATTGGAAGGGCGATAACGCTGTGATATTTGTCAATAAAGGCGGAACTCTTTATGATTCTATGGGAAATACAGCGAATCAGATCTCAGAGATAGCTGAGAATATCAGAGCTGCGGCGGAGAGAATCAAGAACGCTGAACTGGAAGCTATAAGGATCGCTAATGAGCGGGAGTACTGCTAGAGATATTTCATTCGTACGAAGATAGATGTCATTCGTCGGAAAAGAGAAAAGTTCCGGTAACAATCTGCTAGACTTTAGTCTAGTAGTTAAGAAAAAAATAAATCAATCACATAATCATTTAAGGAGGAAATTAAAAATGGCAGAAATACTAGTAACAGCAGCAACACTGAAATCAAAGGCGGACGAGCTTAATCAGATGAACGCAACGTTCAAGTCCCAGGTAGGTGAACTTGAGTCAGAAGAGAACAATCTCAATTCAATGTGGGAAGGCGAAGCGAAGACAGCATTCCACAATGCATTCACGAAGGATAAGACTCAGATGGACAACTTCTACAACGCGATAACAAAGTATGTGGCTGCACTTAATGATATCGCAGCGAAGTATGAGAGCGCTGAGAGCAAGAACGTACAGACAGCAACATCTCGTTCATATTGATCATATACAGAAGATCAGGTCTTGAACTGATGTTTTTGGAAACTGACTATATTGACAATTTGAAGATAAAACAAAGGAGCAAATATTATGGATGGAATTTTAAAGGTAACACCTGAAAAACTTAGGAGCACAGCATCTGATTTTGGATCAAAAGCAACCGGTATCAAAACTACTACCGATAAGATGATGGATATCGTGAACGGCATGAATTCAGTATGGCAGGGCGATGCAGCCAAGGCATATGACACGAAGTTTAAGGGACTTCAGGACGATATGGATAAGATATTCCGTATGGTTCAGGAGCACTCAAAGGATCTTGATGAGATGGCATCACAGTATACTAGTGCAGAGCAGGCTAATGCCCAGGCAGCACAGGCTCTTTCAGCTGATATAGTAAGCTGATAGGATCATGATGCGGACTGCATCCAATTGAGATTAAGTTCCGATAGCAGAAACATTCACAATCCTGTATAAACACGAGAATCCAGTGAGCTAATGAGGAATCACCGCTTTCTCGTGTTTATGTGGGTCTTAAGGGATTTATATTACAGGTATTATGCATATAATTTTTTATCCATTGTATCGTGTTGTTGGTGTATAATATTTTAGTATTTAATTTTTCTAGGGGGAAATAGGATCATGAGGCTCAGAAAGCTTGTTACGCCGGTTATTTCTTTATTTATCGCAATGCTTATGTTCATTCCTGCGGCAGCATCAAGTGATGCGAAAGTCATGATGACAAGATGCAGCGATAAGGATGTTAAGGTGTATGTAAAGGGCACGTCATCATCTGACGGAGATATAACATGTCAGATTGGGACGGCGGAATGTGGTGATGTAAAAGCTCAGGCGGAGTCACAGGATGACAATCCGATGCGTACACTGCTGATGCTGGATAATTCTCTTTCAGTACCGAAGGAATCCAGAGAAGCTGTGACACAGATACTTAACGGCATCATCGATGGTCATGCGGATAAGGAAGAGATAAGGCTTGCGACTTTCAGCGACAAGATATCATATCTTTCAGAATATTCAACAGATTACACAGCTCTAAAAAATCTTGCGTCATCTATTTCCTACCAGGATCAGGAAACATATCTGACGGATGTCCTATATGATCTTCTGGGTGAATTCCAAAAAGAAAATTATGAAGGCTATCAAAGGATAGTAGTCATTTCGGATGGTGTAGACAATAAACCGATAGGGATCACAAAGGAAGAACTGTACGATGCGATTCAGAAGACACCGTATCCGACATATACTATCGGAATGAAAAACGGGAAGAATGATGAAGAACTTGGCAATATGTTCGCTCTTTCCAGGATGACTAATGCAGAGAATTTTTGTATTGATGAGGATAATAGCGCAGCAGATATTGCCGGCGCTTTTAAGGAAGACGGAGACCTGACGATATACAGTGCAGTGCTTCCGGATTCGATAAAGAACGGATCTGCTCAGAGCGGGCGTCTGGTGCTTGCGGATAAGACCGAACTTGGATTTAATGCGCAGATGCCTTTCGGAGATACCGCAGCGGTGTCTTCGGAGACTTCAGCCCCTACGCAGATGAGTGAATCAGCGGAGCCTACGACCGAGACAGAAGATGTCAAGGCAGATGAGGGTCTTGGCAAAAGGAAGATCATGATAATCGCAGGAGGTGTTATCCTGCTTGCACTTATAGCAGCAGTCATCGCGATCATCATAATAATGCTCAATAAGAAAAAGAAAGCAGCAAATGATATAAAGGGTCAGCCGGTCGTACCTCAGGCAGGCGGCAGTGCGTATATGTCAAATGCATCAGGCGATGCAGATAAGACAGTTATACTTGGCGCAGACGGAATGAATGGCGATGATAATACAGTATCGATATTTGATAATAATGCATATAAGAAATGCGAGTATATGCTGACTCTTACTGATCAGCATGATTATAAGCATATATTCCAGAAGAAGCTTTCAGGTCAGCTTACGATAGGACGAGATAGCGGGAAATCGGATATCGTCATAGATTATGACAAGAGCGTTTCCGGCGTCCACTGTATGATAAGCAATAAAGATAACCGAATCATGATAAATGATCTTGGTTCATCTAATAAGACTATCCTTAACGGACGCGTGATCACAGGCGAGAGTGATCTGTACAGCGGAGATGTGATAAAGCTCGGAGCAGTCGAACTTAAAGTAGAATACAGTATACTGAGCTGAAAAGTATCATATTATGTTGAAAATATATGAAAGCAGGAGAACAGGTGGCATTTACGGAATATGCGGTGCTCACTGACCGCGGATTACAAAGACAGCAGAATCAGGATTCAGTTCTTGCTTATACTTCAGATAGCCTGGGACTATATTGTATAGCTGATGGAATGGGCGGTTATGAGAATGGAGAACAGGCTTCAAAGTGCATCATACAGTATCTGAACTCGTGGACCGAAAAGTTTGAACATACAACGCGTGTAGGCGGTTTCGTGTCGATCATGAAAGAGCTGGAATCGTGTATCGATCAGGCAAATGAGAGTATATTTCATCAATATAATAATGGTGCTACGTGTGGATCTACAGTCTCACTTCTTGCAGTGTATGAAGACTGCTATGGGATGATAAACATCGGAGACAGTCGGATATACAAGAGACATGCACTGTCATTCAGGCAGGTGACAGTAGATGATGTGTGGGAAAATGATCCGGATAACATCAAAGGGCTTAATAAAGAGAAGCTCAGCCTGCATCCGCAATATGGAAAGTTGTCAGAGGCTGTCGGCGTAAAAGAACAGATATTTCCAAATCTGCTCACAGGAAGCGTAAAGTCAGGAGATAAGTTTCTTATTTGCAGTGATGGGATATACAAGAATGTGACTATGCATCAGCTTAAGAGCGCATGCGGATTAATAAGAGGAAAAGCATCGATGGAAAAAGGCGCACAGCAGCTTAAGAGAGCGGTATATGAAAACGGTGCTTCAGACAATCTGTCAGTTATCATTGTAGAGGTAAAGTGATCGTGCAGAACGGACAAGTGGATTTAGGCGAATCTTATCAGATAATAGGGCAGATCGGTTCAGGCGGCGGCGGAACTGTATATAAGGCTTACCACAAGAGACTTCAGAAGTTTGTCGTGATCAAGAAGATGCACGGCAATTTCAGCTGCAGCAGCAATAACCGCAGGGAGACTGATGTACTTAAGAACCTTCGCCATACATACCTGCCACAGGTACTCGATTTTATCGAGACGCAGGATGCCGTCTATACAGTAATGGATTTTATCGAAGGGCAGTCATTCCAGCAGCTTCTCGATCAGGGGCGAACATTCACTCTCGGAGAGGCAGCAAGGTATGGCAGTCAGTTATGCGAAGCACTCGAATATCTTCATACGAGAAAGATTCCGATCATTCATGGTGATGTCAAACCGGCAAATATAATGCTGACGCCTGAAAACAATATATGCCTGATAGATTTCAACATCTCCGGATTTATGAGCGGTACGGGATTTATGTCTGTCGGATACACGAGCGGCTATGCTTCACCGGAACAGGTTAGAGCTGTGCTTCAGCATAATCAGATGACTCAGCAGATGACGACAAATAGGAGGAATGCCTATTATTCCGAACATGGTACTGAGATATTAGGCGGTGATCCGCAGTATACAGGTCAGGGAACAGGTGGACCGTTATCCTCAGACGGCAACAGCTATACGATCGATAATTCGGAGAACCTTATCGATGAACGTGCAGATATATACAGTGCAGGCGCATTCGTCTATGCACTTATAACGGGGAAAAAGCCGGATAGCGATTACTCGCAGATAGTACCGCTCAGTGTTTTCAAGCGTTTCAGCAGTGGATTTGCCAATGCGGTAGATAAAGCAATGGAGTATGATCCACGTCACAGGTATGCTACAGCGGCAGAATTTGGCAAAGCACTCAGGGGCTACAGCAGAATCGACAGACGGTACAAGACTGTGATCGCAGAGCAGCGTATCCTCTATGTATGCCTGTTTTTCGGGATAATGTTCTGTGCTATGATAGCGCTTACCGGACGAGTAAAGATGAAAACAGAGAAATCGGAATACTACGATGATCTGGTAAGTCAGATGGACGAAGCAAGGACTGGCGGGTCGGAAGATGAGTTTGATGAGCTGTATGATAAGGCAGTAAAGACTGATTCTAAGAGCGCAGGAGCATACTGGCAGAAAGCCCGGTATCTGTATGAGCAGAAAGAATATGATAAAGATATAGATTATATCGAAGCTTCCGCGGTCAAGATAAGTACAGCCGATCAGGGAGATATAGGTGATCTGTATTTTATCGAAGGAAATTGTCAGTATGAGATCGGGGATTATGCAGCCGCGAATAATTCTTATCTTACGGCAATAAGATATAACGATACTAATCCTGAGTATTACAGTGATTACGCAATATCGCTTGTTGAGACCGGACAATCAGACGAGGCTGAGAAGATACTGCAGAAAGCGGTAGATAATGGGCTTGCAGAAGATCAGCTGTATCTGGTGAAAGGTGAGATAGAAAAAGCAAAAGGAAATATGGACGAGGCACGCAGCGATTTCACAAGCTGTATAGGATCAGCAGATGATGATTATACGAAGATGCGTGCATATATCATGATGAGCAAGACATACGACAGTGAAGATAATGATCAGCAAAGTCTTATAGCTGAAGCAGAGCTTCTTGAAAAGGCCCGCATCGATGTAGCGGCTGATCAGCAGGCGAATATACTTGAAAGACTGGCACAGGCATATATCGATCTGTTCAATCAGACGGAAGATACGCAGTATGCAAATAAAGCGCTTAATGTATTTGGTACTATAATGAAAATGGGCTGGGACAGCATGAATACGTATAACAACATCGTAGTCATGTATGAGAGAAGTGGCAATCTTCAGGCGGCACGTCAGTATGCGGATAAGATGTGCAAAAAATATGGCGACAGGTACGAGTCTTATAAGAGACTTGCCTTTATTGAGATAGATGTACAGAATGCAAAGGATGATGGAGCGCGGGATTATTCGGATTTCCTTGAGTATTATAAGAAAGCGACGGAATTGTATAAAGATCAGGTAGATGGCAACAAGACGGATGCTGAGATGCAGATGCTCGATCAGAATTATGGACAGCTTAAGAGCGACGGACTGCTGTAATACAGCAGCTTATGGAGGAAATAAAAGATTGAGAATAACAGAAGGTCTTATCATGTTCATAAGCGGTATCGCCGGAGTGATCGTTCTTTCAATCACAGCGATTAAACTGATACCGTACTGCAAACAGAAACGCGAACAGACACTCAACGATATTGAAGATGGAGACGATTACGGGGATGATCCAGATCAGTGATGTTCGAAAAAAATATGGGAAAAAGACGATACTGGATGGGATAGATCTTCACGCAGAATGTGGAGAGCAGATCGCGGTAATTGGTGGAAATGGTTCAGGAAAGACTACACTCCTTAGGATCATGTCAGGGATAATAAAGCCTGATGGCGGTACTTTAACGTATTTCGGACATGATATGCTTGCAGAACGAAGACAGATCACAAAATTCTGCGGATATCTGCCACAGGAGAATCCACTTATCCCGGAACTTTCGGTTCAGGATAATATCAGACTATGGACTGGCAGGTTCAGATCAAAGGATGAGAAACTCATACGTCTGTTTGAACTTGAAGATATACTTAAGACAAGAGTATCAGAACTATCAGGCGGAATGAAAAGAAGGGTAAGTATAGCATGTGCACTTGCTATGTGGCCTCCGATCATGATCATGGATGAGCCGACAACAGCACTTGATATATATTATAAGGACAGTGTTCATAAACTGATGAATGAGTATAAAAAAATGAACGGGATACTCATTATCTCTACACATGATAAAGAAGAGATGGATATGAGCGATCACTGTCTGGAACTGAAAAATGGCGTATTTAATAAACTAAAATAGCATCAGCTTAGGAGGAGAAGCAGTAATGGAAGAGAGATTTGATCCCGAGACAGGAAAACCAATCGAGAATATGGCAGCGCCGGAGGAGCCACAGCAGTCAGCACCGCAGCAGGTAGAGCCGCAAGTGATGTTTGACGCCGAGACTGGAAAGCCGATAAGTGATATGGCAGCACCTGAGGAGCCACAGCAGCCGCAGTATACAGCGCCGGAGCAGGCAGCACCGGAGCAGGTAGAGCCGCAAGTGATGTTCGACCCGGAGACAGGAAAGCCGATAAGTGACATGGCAGCACCGGAGCAGCCACAGCAGCCGCAGTATACAGCGCCGGAGCAGGCAGCACCACAGCAGCCGCAGTATACAGCACCGGAGCAGTCAGGCGTGAGATTCGACCCTAATACAGGGATGGCAATAAATGATCAGGCTCAAGGATCACAGAGATTCGACCCTAATACAGGAATGCCGATAAATGATCAGGCTCAAGGTCCACAGAGATTCGACCCTAATACCGGACGTCAGATAAATGATCAGGCTCAGGGTCCACAGAGATTCGACCCTAATACAGGGATGCCAATAAATGATCAGGCTCAGGGTCCACAGAGATTCGATCCTAAGACAGGCCGTCCGATCACAGCAGCTCCTAAGATGCAGATCAATACGAAGATCAACACGAAGATGATAGCTATCATTGGCGGTATTGCAGTAGCAGTGATCATAATTCTGGCACTTCTTCCGATGCTGACGCTTGGCAAGAACTATAAGCTCATAAAGGCAGCAAAAAATACATTTAAGCCGGATAAGATTGTAGAGCAGACACATCTGCTCAGCATCCTTGATGGTAAGAAATTCACGATCTCGGGTGAAGGAGCATATAAATATTACGGTACGAATTATTCAGGCAATGCAAGTTATGCCTGTGATCTTAAAGGTCACAAACAGTATGTCTCAGGCAAACTCAAAGCCGGAAGCACTGAGGTTGAAGCAAAGGCTCTGATAGACAAGGAGAAACTGGCCATAAATTCACCTGCATTATATGATTCAACTATAATCTATAATTACAAGAAAGATAAAACAGGATATCTTGCGGATTATCTTCTGGATAACTATAATCTGAATCTTGAAGATGTTGATGATTTTCTTTCAGAGATTAATCCTGACACAGAGGGGGATTCATTTGAAAAAGACGCTGCAGCTATAATGAAGAAGCAGGTCAATTCCCTTAGCTTCCACAAGACGAAGAGCGATACTTTCACGATAAATGACAAGGATCGTAATTGTAAAGGTTATGAGTGCAAGATAAGGACATCTACAGCAAATAAATGGATCGACGATTATACTAAACTTTACAAAAAATATACGGATGATACGACCGGGGCAGATGCAAACAGTGTGTTCGATGATATTCGATCTAGCGTAAATTCCTATGGCGATATCGATCTGACCGTATATCTTTATAAGAACCAGATAGCAGCAATAGTCACTGAAGGACAGCCGGGTTCTTCTGAATACAAAGTAGAGTTTAATGGCGGAAGCAATCCTGTTCAGAATTATGTCGTTACTTGTAATGGACGTTCTATACTGCAGAAATATGAATATATATCAGACGGCATAGAGACTATGACATATACTTTGGGTACTTCATCAATGAAGCTTGATTATGAGAAGAAAACAGGGGATATTGAGATTCAGTGTTCAGACTCTTATGGCAGTTTTAATTCATTTTCGATAGATGGAACTATGAAAGGAAAAGCAAAGAAATTTACATTCGAAATGAGTTCGATAAGAGTCGGAGGAGAAAGCTTACCTGCAGAAGGAACGATAACGATAAGCAAAGGTGCAAAGATACCGTCCGTTAGTGTTAAAAACGCATTCGATATTGGGAAAGCAAATGAAAATAAGTTCAATGAGTTTCTTAAGGATGTAAGTGTTAATCTGAATAAGGCTGGACTGGGAGATCAGAATCAAGCCGCAGAATCGACTGCAGCAGCTGAAATCCTCGACTAATGGTGTGGATAACAGCTGAAGATCAGTGTGATCAAAGAAAGATTTATAGATGAGAGTATATTTCAGTTATTTCGGTCTTGAATATAAGAGAGCATTTAAGGGAGTTGTGAGCATGATCCTTGCGGTGATCGCATCGCTCATTCTTATGATAGCCGCTCTGACCGGAGTCACCGGTGTTATGAATGATGCAAAGAAAATAGAGATAGTGCACGTAGATGTTGCGGCAGAGGGGGATCAGTCTAATCTTGGACTGATCTCCGCTTTGCTTAATGGGACTGATTCGGTCAAGAGCATCTGCTCCTTTTATTTTACAGATAAGGCAGAAGCTGAAAGCGATATGAACAGTGGGAAGGCTGACGCTGCCATATTCCTTAGCGACGATTTTTATAATGATGTAAATAACGGAGTGAATACGCCGGTGAATGTCATAATGGGCAGCAGGCTCCCGCTCAGCGAAGAGGTATTTAAGGAACTGATAAGAGATGGCGTCGCGGTCATACAGACGACGGAAGCAGCGGTATATTCGGTTACGGATGTGTCAGGAATATATGAAATGACTGTGCCGGTCGACAAGATGCAGAGCATGATAACGGATGTTTTTGTTGGAACTGCATTCAACAGGGGCAGCATGTTTGATGAGGTTGTTCTGTCTGCGACCGGAGAAGTGGACATGTATCAGTATTACACGGTCTCATTTATCACGATCATGATGCTTATGATGGGGATGGGCTTTGGATACATGTATCGGAAGGACAGTATAGCAGTTGAGGAAAAGCTTAAGATGTTCGGAATCAGCAGTGCGGCTGTCTCATTTGTCAGAATCATCGTGATGTCTAGCATATTGTGGCTGATGGCAGCGGCGCTTGTGCTGATCGTTCCGCATGTAGATATACTTGAAGACTACGTCCAGATATATCCGTCGGCTGGCAGTATACTGATGCTTTTTATACCGTCATTTTCTATGTCGTGTTTTTTCCATATGATATATTCGCTTGGGGAGAGGGGGAGCCATGCGGGGATGATAATGCTCTTGACTGATACGGTCATGATAATCATATCAGGGCTTATCATACCGGCAGCACTGCTTCCGGGAACAGTGTCTCTCATAGGCAGCGCGGCGCCGCTGCACTTCTGGTTTGCCGGTGTTATGAATGATCTGTTTGGAGATGTTGTAAATCTTGGAAATATACTGTATCAGGTGTTATATGGTCTTGTTTTCGCAGTGATTGGAGAGCTCTTATTATGGAAAAATACATAACATGGTTTGTGCTCTTCTTAAGATCACAGCTCAGGAAACCCACGTTTTATATACAGATGCTTGTTTACGCTTGCATTTTGTATGTTATCGCAAATACAAAGATACCGGATCAGACTTGTCGCGTCGTCGCTCTGTGTACGAATGGACAGCAGGAAGCGGAAGCAGTTGCAGACGAACTTGCCGGGAGCGACTCGATGTTTACATTTGTCAGGACTGGAGACAATGCCGAAATGACCGAAATGGTCACAAGCGGAAAAGCAGAATGCGGCTTCGAATTCTGCAAGGATTTTGACAAAAGAGTGAGTGATGGAGATATTGAGGCTACTGTGAAATTCGTATCGTCGGATTTTACGACAAAGGGGCTCGTTGCACGAGAGACCGTATTCACTGCATTTTACAGAATCTACGGTAAACAGCTTCTTGCGGCGCAGGGTAAGCAGTTGTTTTCATCTGATGATGCGGCTGAAAAGATACAGGAGCGGTATCGGTATTATCTAGAAGGAAATAAAGTGTTTAAGGTTATCTTCGAGCAGGACGGAGCAGGAGCCGGGAGTGATGCGGAAGTAAAGAGCAGCGGAATCGGGGATGATACGGCAGCTTTGAACATGGTAGCTGACGGCGGTGTGGATTACATCCGCGGGGCGGTGGCGTTACTGATCTTCATGAGCCTTTTATTTGCAAATAGAGAAGATATCGGGACGCTATCCATGATAGGCAGGAAAAAGTGCATCTTTGTATACGATATCGCCAGCGTCACATTTCAGAGCATACTTGGGTTTGCAGTGATCAGAATGTATGCGGGAAAGAAATGCGCGGCACTGACATGGTATGCGGATTTAGCATATTTTCTCTTATTTATCATGATAAGCTGTGTATGGTGCAGAATCTTCGCGCTTATCATGCGCAGCACGACAGCGTATGACGCATGGATATTGCCGGTAATGCTGGCATGCGTGGTTTTGTGTCCGATATTCTTTAGCCTGTCAGAGATAATACCGGCAGCGAAATGCCTGGGATATATTTTCCCGCCGGGGATGTATCTGGGATTGACGGGGTTGTAAGGGGTCACAAGATCAGAAGTATTAAGGTCAGAAATATGTAATAGCAGTGTGTATAGGCAGTTATATATGAGCAGTCATCAGAAAGCAGTCTGGTGGCTGCTCTTGTAGTTTTATATACCCTCTTTACAGAATCCATACAGAAGTGGTAGTATATAAACAGCTAAATAATATATGAATAATAGGAAATGAAATCCAGGCACGGATCATAATTTTATAGATCAATATGGAGGTGTGGTATGAAAGACGGTAAGGACAACATGAAAGACAACATGAAAGAAAACATAAAACCAGAGAAAAGGGGAGCACTCCTTGCAGTGAAGGGGCTTTCCGCCGGTGTAGAAGATAAAGAGATATTAAGTAAAGTCGATCTTATGATCGGCAGGGGTGAGAGTCACGTACTTATGGGACCGAACGGTGCAGGCAAATCAACGCTGGGGCACGTGCTCATGGGCGATCCGCTCTATCATGTTATTTCCGGGAAAATAGTATTCGGTGGCACGGATATAACGGCTGAACCTGCAGATAAGAGGGCGAAGGCTGGAATGTTCCTTTCATTTCAGGATCCGCTCGAAGTACCGGGACTCTCACTTGAAAGTTTCCTGAGAAGTGCGGTAGAGCAGAAGACCGGCGAGCATATAAGATTGTGGGATTTCAAAAAGGAAATGCATGCGGCGATGGATGTGCTCCAGATGGATTATTCGTACGCAGAGCGCGATCTTGGCGTAGGATTCTCAGGCGGCGAGAAGAAAAAGGCAGAGATATTACAGCTTCTGATGCTGAAGCCTGACCTTGCGATACTTGATGAGACGGATTCAGGACTTGATGTCGATGCCGTACGACTTGTTTCTGAAGGTATCAGGTCATATCAGAAAGAGCATGGCGGGGCACTTCTTATCATAACTCACAGCACGCGGATACTTGAGTCACTTCGCGTTGATAAGACGCACGTGATGGTGAATGGAAGCATTATCGCTGAGGGCGACGGTTCGATGGTCGACAAGATCAACGAATCCGGATATGAGCAGTTTATTGTGGCATGAGAGATTTACGGCTGTGTACCGTGGCAGCATGATGATGGATCTGGCACTTGCAACATCAGAAAGGATCAGAATATGGAAAATAAGACAGAGGTCAAAGATATAGACCGAAGCGTCTATGACATAAAAGATGAAGAAAAAGATGTCTACCAGGTGAGCGAGGGACTTACGCCCGCAATTGTGGAGCAGATATCAAAGGAAAAGAACGACCCAAAGTGGATGCATGATTTTAGACTTAGGTCGCTTGATATATATAATCAGATGAAAGTTCCGGACTGGGGACCATCTATTGATGGTCTTAACATGAATAATATCGTAACTTACGTAAGACCCAATACGAAGATGAGCGCGAAGTGGTCGGATGTCCCGAAGGATATCAAGGACACATTTGACCGACTCGGGATTCCACAGGCGGAGCGCAAATCGCTGGCAGGTGTCGGTGCGCAGTACGATTCAGAGCTTGTATATCATAACGTGAAGGACGAGGTCTCGGAGCAGGGTGTCATATATTCAGATATCGAGAGCGCGATGCATGGCGAATATGCCGACATGATAAAGGATCATTTCATGAAGCTTGTGACACCGCAGGATCACAAGTTCGCGGCGCTTCACGGCGCAGTGTGGTCGGGTGGTTCATTTGTATATGTTCCTAAGGGAGTGCAACTGTCGATACCTCTTCAATCTTATTTCCGGTTAAATGCAAAGGGTGCAGGGCAGTTCGAGCATACGCTGATAATCGTGGATGAGGGGGCGAGCCTTCATTTTATAGAAGGGTGTTCCGCACCGAAATATAATGTCGCGAATCTTCATGCGGGCTGCGTCGAGCTATATGTCGCGAAGAACGCGAAGCTCAGGTATTCGACGATCGAGAACTGGTCGAAGAACATGTACAACCTTAACACGAAGCGCGCGGTCGTGGAAGAAGGCGGCAGGATCGAATGGGTATCGGGGTCATTTGGCTCCCATGTTTCTTATTTGTACCCAATGAGCATCTTAAAAGGACGGGGCGCACACATGGAATTCACCGGGATAACGTTTGCGGGGAAAGGTCAGAACCTGGACACAGGTGCAAAGGTCGTCCACAGCGCACCGGACACGACTTCATACATCAACACAAAGTCGATTTCTAAGGACGGCGGCGTGAGCACATTCCGCAGCAGCGTAGTCGTGACAGCGGCCGCCAGGCACAGCAAGTCATCGGTTTCGTGCCAGTCACTGATGCTCGACGCGGTATCGCAGTCGGACACGATACCTGCGATGGACATAAGAGCGCGTGACGCGGATATCGGGCACGAGGCGCGAATCGGACGTATAAGCGACAAGGCGGTATTTTATCTGATGAGCCGCGGCATAAGTGAGGAAGACGCGCGGGCGATGATCGTCAGCGGATTTGCGGATAATGTGTCGAAGGAACTGCCGCTCGAATATGCGGTCGAGATGAACAATCTGATACGTCTGGAAATGAAAGGAGGCATCGGATGAACACGATATCTTATGAAAAACCGAGTAAGAAAATGCCTGTTTCAAATGCAGGCTTTGTAACGGAAGTTGAAACGAACGATAGATATACTGCCATGAATGGAGAGAACGCAGGAAATGACGCTGAGTGGATCAAAGTTAATATGCTTCCTACGAGAACGTGGAACAGACTTAAGGTAAATGAAAGCTATGTCAAGACGCCTGAGATAAAGTCTTTTTGCAGATGCGAAATGAATGACGCGGCGCGTAATATAGCATGCAGCGCCGGCGGACACAGACCGGAAGAATACGATGATATAGAGTCAGGTATGGGCAGTGCTGTGGCGGAACTTGGAAGAAGCGCGGATGCTGCATTTGCCGGGAAGAACAGAACGGATGCGAGAAACTGCACGCAGACGGATACTATCCTGATAAGCACAGAAGATGGAAAGCGGTATGTGGACCCTATGGTAATGACATACAAGTACGAACCGCAGAAAGGTTCTTCATTTAACAGGATCATCATAGATGCTGCACCGGGAAGCAGTCTTACTGCAGTCATAGTTTTGGAAAGCAGCAAGGATGTGTTAGTTCAGCAGGCGGCTTTGCAAAGAAATGGTGCAGATACGAATGAAGATACTGCTGTTCTTCGAGTCCTCGTAAATGCACAGCAGAATTCGGATGTGCGTATATACATGGTACAGATGATTGGCAGCAAAACCGTAAGCCTGGCTGATGTTGGAATTCAGGAAGCCGAAAATTCCAGAGTAGAGTTTGTACGCGCGGAGCTTGGCGGCAGCAGGTCATATACGGGAGTATTAGCAGATCTCCGTGGTGATGGAAGTTATTTTGAAGCTTATACTTCATATAACGCAGCAAGCGGGCGCATAGTTGATATGGATTACACCGCAAGGCATGAGGGCAGAAATACGCAGAGCCTTATGAATGCGGCGGGAGTCATCGGCAATTCGTCGGAGAAGATATTTCGCGGAACTATTGATTTCCTGAGAGGCTGCGCAGGTGCTAAGGGTGATGAGAAGGAAGATGTACTCCTACTCGGAGATGATCTTGTAAATAAGACCGTGCCGCTTATTCTCTGTAAGGAAGAGGATGTTGAGGGCAACCATGGAGCTTCGATAGGCGAGCTTGCGGATGACGTTTTATTTTACATGGGAACAAGAGGAATATCCAGAGAGCAGGCAGAAAAGCTTGTCGCGAAGGCTAAGCTTCTGGCGGTCATCTCGAAGATACCGTCTGATGAAGTGAGGAAAAGCGCGGCAGAGTTCGTGGGATGAAATAGTTCACGGGATGCTATAAAGATATGATGTTTTTCGAGGAACGTACATGGGAAAACGCAAGCAAGTGTCAAAACCCACGTACGCGGAGCAAAAAGTGGTTTCAAGAAAGTACAGAAAACAGCTTTTAAGAAGAAACATCAACAAAATATAGGTTATCGCAGATATTAAGGATTAGCGACACAAGGTTAAGGAGGCATCAATATGCCGGATATAAATAATAGTTCAAAAGATGACATCAAAGAGGATTATAAGAAGTACTTTCCGTTACTTAGAAACGTGGAGGAAATACACACAGAAGGCAGCGGAGAAGCAGAAGGAAGTAGAGAAGCAGAAGGCGGCAGAGCCCTGGCGTACCTCGACAGTGCAGCGACCGAGCAGCGCCCGGACTGCGTGATCGCGGCAGAGAAGGAATTCTATGAAAGATATAATGCGAATCCGCTGCGCGGACTGTACGAGCTTGGAATAAACGCGACCGACAAGTATGAGGAAGCCCGCGAAAAGGTGAGAAAGTTCATAAATGCCAAGAAGACGCAGGAAATCATATTTACCAGAAACACGACAGAGAGCATAAACCTTGTGGCTTACAGTTATGCACTTAACAACCTGAAGCCGGGCGATGAGATACTTGTCTCGATCGAGGAACACCATAGCGATATACTGCCTTGGCAGATGGCAGCGCGGAAGACAGGCGCAAAGCTTGTATATCTCGAATGTGATAAAGAAGGTCACTTTAGCGACGCGGCGATAGAAGCAGCGGTTGGTGAACACACGAAGATCGCAGCAATGGCATGCGTTTCAAACGTACTTGGCTGCGTCAATCCAGTAGGCAAGCTGATAAAGGCAGTTCACGCGGTGGGCGGAGTCGTGCTCGTAGATGCAGCACAGAGCGCACCTCATTTTCCGACAGATGTGCAGAAACTTGATGCAGACTTCCTCGCATTTTCCGGACACAAGCTTATGGCACCGATGGGGATAGGCGTGCTGTACGGGAAAGAAGCGTTACTTGATAAGATGGAACCGTTTATGCTTGGCGGCGAGATGATAGATTCAGTGACACGAGGCGGAGCCGTATTCGCGCCTCTTCCGCACAAGTTCGAGGCCGGCACGGTAAATGCCGCGGGAGCCGTAGGGCTTGGAGCCGCGATAGACTTTATTGACGAGATCGGCTGGAACACGATAGAGCAGAGGGAGCGGAGCCTTACTGATCTTTTATTTGAGAAAATAAAAGGCACTCCGCACGTTCATATACAGGGCGGACAGACAGCGGCGGAGCATCATGGAATCGTGAGCTTCACGGTGGACGACGTTCATCCGCACGACATCGCTTCGATAATGGATAGCGACGGTATCGCGGTAAGAGCCGGGCACCACTGTGCGCAGCCACTGCTCGAATACTTGGACGTAAAGTCAACAGCAAGAGCGAGCATCGCATTTTACAATTCAGAAGATGACATCGAGCGGTTTGCAGCAAGCCTTCGTGCGATACGCTCGAGGATGGGATACACAGACTGAGGGCAGGGAGGATATATTATGGAGAGCAAGAGTTTTTATAACGAGATACTGACGGATCACAATATGCATCCGGTGCACAAGGAACGTCTTGATGGTGCAAATCTTGTACTTGAAGGCGTGAACCCGAGCTGCGGAGACGATATCATACTCCAGCTGAAAGTCGAAGATGGCGTGATAAAGGCAGGTTCATTTGAAGGCGACGGATGCGCGGTGTCACAGTCGTCGGTTGACATAATGCTGGACATGATAATCGGAAAGACGGTTAAGGAAGCAGAAGATCTTTCCGGGAAATTTATGAAGATGATAAAGGGCGATGCTTCGGAACAAGAGATTGAAGAACTTGAAGAAGCCGGAGCACTTAAGGACATTGCTCACATGCCGGCAAGAGTCAAGTGCGCGGTGCTGGGCTGGCACACGATGGACGAGATGCTCGAGAAATAATAAATGGATGAGATGCTTGAGAAAAAAATAGCAGAGTTTATTCCAAAAAATTTTATGCTTCAGAATTGTATATTTCAGATAGGATCATCATATAAAAGTTCTTTTATTCATTTACAGTATTTATGATAGTATTGTAAGTGAATGAAGAGAACTTTTTTCGTATAAATTTATTGTGATAAGCTGTGAATATTCAGGCGGGAAAATCAATCGAAAAACAAAATCTGAAATTATTTGGTTTAGTGGAAATTTCAAAAACAGAAAGGCGGAAATCAGATGCAGAGTCAGCTGAACAGCGCATTTATGTATGAAGTGTGCGGAACGATCATTTTATTTGTTGCGGTCGTATGCGTGATATTTCTTGTACGTTCATATCGGGCAGGAAAAGCGATCGGCATGGATCCAAAGGTCTTAAAGCGCACGATAACATCGAGCGCTACATTTTCACTACTGCCGAGTGTGGGGATACTGCTTGGAGTGATCGCGCTGTCGGGAAGTCTGGGAACGCCGTGGCCATGGCTGAGGCTTTCGGTCATAGGCGCGCTTCATTATGAGACGCAGGTGGCGGAAGCCGCTGCAGAGCAGACCGGCATCGGGAGACTTTCCATGGAAAATATGACACCGCGGGCATTTGCAACGATCGCTCTTCTCATGAGCATATGCATCATGTGGGGTATGGTCCTTTCGATTATTTTTAATAAGAGCTATATCAGGAAGCTGAATGGCGGCAGTAAGAAAAAAGCAGATGTCAAAGAAAGCAGCAAAGGTGTCAAAGCAGACAAAGCAGACGAAGCAGACAAAGCTGATAAAAAAGGTAACACCGGCTTCGGTGACAGCGCTATGGCGGCGATGTTCATAGGACTTGTGAGCGCTTACATCGGCAGCTATATCGGGGGATTCGTATCAGGAAACGGGAAGTTCACTTTTTCAGGAGACATCACCCCTATCGTTGTAGCGGTTGTCTCAGCCGCAGTAATGGCGGTATTCACTTATTTGTCGGAGAAAAAGCACATCGTATGGCTTGAGAGCTTTTCAATCGCGGCAAGCATGCTGGCAGGCATGATCGCAGCGGTGTTCATGTAGAGAGGTGGAATGATGGAAAATAAAATGGAAAAGTATGAGAACGGCACACATCTGATCGGAAGGATATCATCTGCCATTACCCTTATAATGCTTGTCGGGGCACCATTTATCATAGGAAAGCACCTGGGCGCAATGCCCGATCTCGGCGCTGTCGCAAAAGGATTTATCTCAGTTGGGCTTGTATGGACAGTGTCGAGCGTAGTCGAATTTCTCGTATATACGCCAATGCTCGGAGCGGGTGGCGGATATCTTGCATTTATCACGGGAAATCTTATCAATATGAAGATACCCTGCGCCATGAATGCGAGAGAGATCGCAGGTACAAAGGCAGGGACTCCGGAAAATGAGATAATATCCACGCTTTCGATAGCATCATCATCACTGGTTACAATCGTGGTACTCGCGCTTGGCGTACTGATGCTTGTGCCGCTTCAGCCGATACTTCAGAGCAGCACACTGGCGCCTGCATTTGACAACGTTGTTCCGGCACTCTTCGGAGCGATGGCCTATCAGTATTACCGCAAGGACTTAAAGCTCGCGCTTGCGCCGCTCATTCTCATGAGCGCACTTTTCATATTCATGCCAGCGCTTGCGTCGCAAACAAGCCTGATGATAATACCTTCCGGAGCATTTGCAATCATACTTGCGTATATCGGATTCCGGAAAAGACAGAATAAAGAAAAGGCAGAATAAGGAAAAGCAGGATAAGGAAAAGACGGAATAAAGAAAAGGCAGAATAAGGAGAAAACGGAATGAAGATATTGGTCACAGTCCTGGCGGCTGTTTTATTTGCCATAATAGCACTTCTTGTCATCGCGTTTTTACGTATGCTTGTGATGCCGAAAAAGAGATCGGACTACGTTCCGCATCCTGATGAAAAGCGGGCACTTGCATACGCGGAGAAACTGTCAGAGATGGTCAGGTATGATACGACATCGCATCAGGGCGTGCATGACAGAGAGAGATTTCTCGGATTTCACAAGGTGCTGGAAGGAATGTTTCCGCTCGTTCATAAGAATCTTGAGAAGACAGAGATCGACGGAAATCTTTTATACAAATGGGAAGGCAAGAGCCATGAAAGACCGCTCGTCCTCATGAGTCATCAGGACGTGGTGCCTGCAGAAGGCAAATGGGAACACGAGCCTTTTTCGGGAGACATCGCAGACGGTAAAGTGTGGGGCAGAGGATCATCAGACACCAAATGCTCTGTATTCGGATTTTTCCAGGCGGTAGAGGAAATGCTTGCGGAAGGATATGTACCGCCGAATGATGTATATCTGTCATCGTCATGCACTGAGGAATGGGCAGGCGACGGATGCCCGAAGATTGTGGACGAGCTTAAAAGACGCGGCGTGAAGCCATATCTTGTCTGCGATGAAGGCGGCGGGATAATCACGGATCCTATCGGCGGTATAAAGGGTAATTTCGCGATGGTAGGTGTGTTTGAAAAAGGAAAGGCAGATGTCAGGTTTACGGCAAAGAGCAGCGGAGGCCATGCGAGCGCTCCGTCCGCGGGCTCTCCTATAGCGCGCCTTGCGGAATTTGTCTGTGATGTGGAAAAACATGATCCTTTCAGAAAAAAGATGCTTCCGGAAGTAAGTGCGATGTTCGAGACTCTTGCGCCGTATGCCGGGACAGGGCTCAGATATGTGTTTGGAAATCTGTGGCTGTTTAAAGGACTGCTCACTGAACTCATGCCGAAGATCTCAGCTCAGGGCGCAGCGATGCTTAAGACGACGATCGCATTTACCATGCAGACGGGGTCTGATGCGGTGAATGTGATGCCACAGGAAGCGACAGTCAGCGCAAATATGAGATTTATCCCGCACCAGGGGATGGACGAGAGTCTTGCGATCATCAGGAAGAGGGCAGAGAAATACGGCCTTTCAATGGAGATCTTTCATGCAAATGATTACTCAGCTCCGATAGATATAAAAGGTGAAGCATTCAGAACCGTATGCGATGTCATAGATAAGACATTTCCCGGAGTTGCAGGAAGCCCCTACGTAATGACTGGCGCGACAGATGCGAGATGCTATCAGGAGATATGCAGTAATGTCGTCAGATTTGCCCCGGTAGTCTATGGCCCGGAACAGATGAAAGGCATGCACGGTCTTAATGAAAATATCGGATATGATTGTCTTCCGGGATGCGTTGACTTCTATAAGAATCTGATCGAAGCAGATAAATAAGAGATCAAATGGTATAGATACGCAGACGCGGATATGCTGCCGCAGATAAAGGAGATGCCATTATGAAGACTCGAAATAAACTGATCCATGAACTGGTTAAAGATACAGACAAGGAGTTATCGGATGAAGAACTGATGCATCAGCTGTTAAATGAGAATATCGCAGCGGATGTCGTAAAGAAGAGAGAGGAGAAGTTGTCATTCGGACAGAAAGCAGCAGACCAGGTCGCAAAATTTGTCGGTACATGGGCTTTTATCTTCTTATTTCTCGGATTTATGAGGCTCTTCGTGCATACTTATGGGTAAAAGTTAAGCCCCATATGCCATTACCCTGCACAGTTACTACGTTTCTGGTTCCTCTGCCGGTCTATTCGGAAGTGGAACTTTGATATTTGAACACACAAGC
>JAGPKJ010000169.1 GCA_018053995.1 Lachnospiraceae bacterium
TACGTGAAACTGGTGGTCTTTTCAATTGTAGTTATTTAAACAGGCAATGCCCGGAGGCGGCATGACCTGATCAGAACAAGCATGGTGTGGGACTACTTTTTACCCACAGATGTGCACGAAGCCTCATTTATGATCGCATGGATGATAGTGAATGTGGTACTTGCGTCTAAGGCATTTGATGCATATCCGTTCATACTTCTTAATCTTGTGCTGTCGTGTATTGCGGCGGTACAGGCGCCTCTTATCATGATGAGCCAGAACCGTCAGGAAGAAAAAGACAGACGCCGCTCAGAGAATGACTACAAGATCAATCTCAAGAACGAGCTTGTCATAGCGGACCTTCACGACAAGCTTGATAAGGTTTTGGAAAATCAGAAGCATCTGAGAGATGAGCTAAACGAGATCAGGCAAAGTCCTGCACAAGGCAGCACGGACTGCACGGACAAAACAGAAAAATAGATATGGAAGCTGCACATAGAAAATAATCATGAGAATACAGAGTTTTGGCAGGGAGAGAAATCCCTGTCTTTTTTTGGTGTGGAATGGCGCAATCAAATTCGATTGCCTGAATATAATACAAAATCTGCACCAATGAAAACCGAAAATATGTGTTAATGAAAATTGAAAATTTGTGTTAGTGAAACATATAAATATGTATTAATGAACTGTACAAATTTGAAATAACGATATAGAATGTATTCAAGAGGACAGATAACATGAAGAATGACAGATACAAAGAAAGACTTGTAGATGAAAAGGTAAAGCAGTACCTTAAGGCTTTCGGTGCAGTGAGCATTGAAGGTCCGAAGTGGTGCGGCAAGACCTGGACATCAGAACATCATGCGAAAAGTGAGACACGTATTGGTGACCCGGAGGGAAATTTTCAGAACAGGCATCTTGCAGAGATATCACCTGGTATGGTACTTGATGGGGATAAGCCACATCTGATAGACGAATGGCAGGAAGTACCGGCTATATGGGATGCGGTCAGGGCGAAAGTAGATGAAAAAGGCGAAAAAGGCAGATTTATCCTGACGGGATCATCCACTCCGAATCATAAAGGGATTATGCATAGTGGAGCCGGGAGAATCGGAAGGATAAAGATGCATCCGATGTCTCTTTTTGAAGCAGGATTTTCGTCGGGCAAGGTTTCTTTACATGATATCTGTACGAAGCAGGCAGGCGATCATGCAACTGGAAGCGTATCTATCGAAGCACTCATCGATCATATAGTCAGAGGCGGATGGCCCGATAATATCGAAACACCGCTTGATGCGGCAACATTGATACCCGGGCAGTATATAAGTGCGATCATAACTGATGATGCATATAGGATCGATGGAACAAAGCGCGACACAGTAAAGATGATGAAGCTGCTTCGGTCTCTTGCAAGAAACGAAAGTACTACTGTGTCAAATAAAATATTAAAACGGGATATTCGCGAAAAAGACGCTGATGATATAGAGGACAGTACTATCAGAAATTATCTGGATATATTTCAAAGACTTTTTCTGTTGGATAATCAACGACCGTTTTCTGCGTCAATCCGTTCATCCGTTCGGGTAAAACAGCAGGAGAAAAGACATTTTTGTGACCCTTCGCTTGCATGTGCTCTTCTTGGAGCAACTCCGGCGATGCTTCTGAATGACCTTAATACGCTCGGATTTTTATTTGAAGCACTAGTAGAAAGAGATTTGCGAATCTATGCTGAGACATTTGACGCATCGCTCTACCATTATCAGGATTATAAAAATAGGGAGATCGACGCTGTTATCGAAATGCGTGATGGA
This sequence comes from Lachnospiraceae bacterium, assembly GCA_018053995.1. Lineage (GTDB taxonomy): Bacteria > Bacillota > Clostridia > Lachnospirales > Lachnospiraceae > JAGPKJ01. Next base: position 1,791 of record JAGPKJ010000169.1, read on the forward strand.
AACTGGTGCGGTTTTGAGATAAAGCTTGGTGCAAATGAAATAGATGCAGGCGCATCCAATCTGCTGAAGATAGCGGATGAATTTGCTTCTGACCCTAGAGCGAAAAAACCGGCAGCATTATGTGTTGTGTGCGGGATGTCAAATGCAGCATATATGCGCCCTGATGGAGTATATGTCGTTCCGGTGACGGCACTTAGGAGTTAAAGATGAAAACACGAAAAGAAGCATTAAAATACGGTCTCTCATTTCCGGGGACATATCAGGAAGCCCCATTCCACGATGACAACTGGCAGCTCGTGAGAGTGAATACCGCCATGACAAGTGTTGTGGCTGAAAATGGCTATTCCAGTGAGAACGACAGCAGTAAGAAAGTTTCAGATACTATCAGAAATGCTGATAATTCAAAAAATAAGGTCTTCCTCTGGACTTACGAGCGGAATGGCTTCATGAATCTGAACGTCAAGATCAGCCCGGAGTGGCGCGATTTCTGGCGCAGTACGTACAGATCAGTGCTTCCGGGATATCATCAGAACAAGGAACACTGGAACACGATCATACTTGACGGTTCAATACCTGATAAGGAAATAAAAAGGATGATCGCAGAGAGCTACGATCTTGTTACGGACAGCCCGACGAGGCGGATATACGAGGCTGTCAGGAAGATCCCGCATGGTCATGTCGCGACATACGCTCAGGTCGCAGAGCTTGCGGGAAATAAGGGAATGTCGCGCGCTGTCGGCAACGCGCTCCATCACAATCCGGATCCGGAGAATATTCTATGTTATCGTGTCGTGAATTCAAAAGGTGAGCTTTCGGGGAGCTTCGCGTTTGGCGGATCTAGCGCACAGGCAAAGCTGCTGCGCGCAGATGGCGTAGAGGTAGCCGATGGAAAAGTGAATCTGTTGAAATACGGGATCAAAGTCTGAATATATTTTCATATAAATAAAAGAAAACATTGAATTATTACTTCAATTGTAGTGCACTCAACGTACAATGAATTACATTTTAAGGAGAAAACAATATGGCAAATAATTTATTACAGTTGCGAGTTGATGACGAGTTAAAGAACAAGGCATCAGATATATATGAACAGTTGGGAATGAATTTGCCCACAGCGATCAGGATCTTTCTGACGCGGTCAGTACAGGAA
>JAGPKJ010000079.1 GCA_018053995.1 Lachnospiraceae bacterium
CTCAAAAGTGACTGAACTTAGTGTGTATTATGACGATAACGCAGGGGCAGATACGGTGGAGATAAGCCTTCGGGCTGCACTTGACAAGATATATAATAACGCAAAGAACAGTTATGATATATATAGTATGGGCAGCTTGCAAGATATGATGGCATCAACGCAGAGAGAACTTAGCATGATGCTTGGCGGAATAGCTTCCATATCGCTGATTGTCGGAGGAATCGGCATTATGAACATGATGCTTGTCTCTGTTTCAGAGAGAACAAAGGAGATCGGACTTAGAAAGTCGCTGGGAGCCGAGCCTGCCAGAATACAGGCACAGTTTCTTTTAGAATCAATAACACTTTCTATATTCGGCGGACTTATAGGAATTGCGACAGGACTTCTGATCGCGTTTGCGGCTTCGAAGCTGATGAAGATTCCATTTGCTATTTCATATATGGCAATATTCATTGGAGTCGGTTTTTCTACGGCAGTCGGAATCGTTTTTGGGTGGATGCCGGCGAAGAAAGCAAGCGAACTCAATCCGATAGATGCACTCCGAAGCGAGTGAACTCAATCCGATAGATGCACGCCGAAGCGAGTGATACAAAGCGTAAAACAGAAAATAGGAACCACAAAAAGCCGGAACGAAGAATAGAACAAAGACTAGAGCAAAGAGCAAAGAGCGTAGAATGATAGAATGATGAGTAATGGGAGAAAGGTAAATACTGATTATGAAGAATGCAGTACAGAGAATAACAGACAAAATTATAGATAATAAAAAAAGACGTGATAAGGAAATATGCGATAAAGAAAGATTTAGACATGGATTATCGGGCAGAAGGACTTCGCGTATATTCAAGGTGTCAGCATGTGCATGCCTGATATTGGCAGCAGTATCAGAACTCATATTTACGCCACTGACGGCGCAGGCATCGCCTGCATATCCGTCGAAATATACACAGACCGTTTCAATCGCAGAGCTTGTGAAGCCGGCACTCGTGAATCAGTGGAATGATTCTGATAATATGTATGAGCAACTGGAACAGATGCTTCTGTATAAAAGTATCGATCAGGGACAGCTTATCACATACGCTCAGCAGGGAGTGAAAATACCGGCTGCGGCATTGCAGAAGCTTGCGGTCGAAGGACTCATCTCAGGATACGTATATAAGACTGTTGCAGGACTTTCGTATGAGCCATCTGATTTCAAGGATGTGTTTGATGCAAATTATTATTACGCAGTTAATCCCGATCTTCAGGGAATTGTTGCAAATGATGAGAATTCTCTTTTTAATCATTTCATTACAGTCGGTATGGCACAAGGAAGGACAGCATCTGTATCGTTTAATCCTGTTATTTTCATGCAGAATTATCCACAGCTGGCGGCTGGACTTGGAAACAGTTTTCCCAATTTCTATACCTACTATATAGTTTATGGTAAAGATAAGGGACTCGTAGCGAACAAGCTTCTAAAGCAGAAGTGATCACGCGCTTCGCCCAGAACAGCTAAGACAGTTAGAACACAAAAAAATACAGTACCTGTAACAATTCAAGTCAAATATACTGTATGATTTTGGGGGTGGATAAAAATAATTACGGGCAAAAACACGAATAATCTTAATTGGTAGGTAACCTCAGAAATCAGGATAAAAATAATTACGGACAAAAACACGAATAATCGTAATTAGTAGGTAACCTCAGAAATCAGGATAAAAAATATTACGGACTTAAACAAGAATAATAGTTATTAGTAGGTAACTTCAGAAATCCGGATGTTTCAGGAGTGCTTGTCCGGATATTTCAGGAATGCGTGTCCGGATGTTATAAGAACATTGTCCGGATGATGTAAGAATCATCACCTTGTCAGATGGTAAATCACGAAACCGGGTTGGATATGAATCATAAAAGGAGAACAGAATTATGTCATTGATAAAGGGAATCCATCATGTTGCAATGAAATGTTGTAATGATAAGGAATATGAGGAGACAGTTCATTTCTATACAGATATTCTTGGACTTAACGTAGCAAGAACATGGGATAACGGTATAATGTTCGATACTGGTTCAGGACTCATTGAGATATTCAGGGATGGTAAAGAGCAACTGCCACAAGGCACAATCAGACATTTTGCGTTTGCAGTGGACGATGCAGATGCGTGTGCTGAGGCGGTTAAGGCAGCAGGATATGAAGTGTTCGTAGAACCTAAGAATATTGAGATTCAATCGAACCCGGTATTTCCTGCAAGAATCGCTTTCTGCAGAGGACCACTTGGCGAAGAGATAGAGTTCTTTCAGGAAATAAAGGAATAGTCGTTAAGAGATCGAATGGAATTTTAGCTGTATCTTCTCGAAGAATGGTTTATACTCTGCGGCATCTTTTCACAAAAAAGAATTGTTTATTCTGGCGATGCAAGGTATAATGGCACTGGAACAAAAGACCGATACCAAGGGGTACCGGTCATAACAACAGAGATTCATAAGAAAGGGGGTCGTGGCGATGGACGCCGGTCCTGCGAACTTGTGCTTTATAACAGAAATACAAATACATAGCAGCAGGAGAGCTTCCGCGTAAACGACTGACCCAAAGTCTTTTATTTTTCATATGCATCAGTTCTCCCGCCTAGAAAGGGGAGAGTGATGCTCGAAAGAACAAACAGCTTTTTCTTCAGTAAAATCCTCTACAAGAATATACTTACCGCCCCAGACTCTGTCATCGGCAAGATTAATGATGCCGTACTTGACCTTGGAGGAAGTGTGCCTGTTATAGCCGCGCTTGAGATACGCGCCGGCAGCAGGCTTATCTATGTCTCGGCAGAATGTCTTGAGATATATCATGACGAGCATGAACGTTTTTCAGCAAAATTAAATACAGATCATCTGAAAATGATGCCGGCACCGGAGAACGGTCTTTTTCTTGCGCGAAATTTTCTTGATAAACAGATTGTCGATGTGCATGGACGCAAGGTAGAGCGTGTTAATGACGTACGTGTCGGATTTGTACGGGGGAAATGGGTACTGCTTGCAGTGGATATAGGCATGCGTGGACTTATGAGACGAATGGGAATTGAATATCCTGCCATAAGGATATGTCGCTTTATGCGAAGAAAACCGCTTCGCAACAAACTCGTTTCATGGGAGAGTGTGCAGCCGATATCATCTGGACTTTCCAGTCTCCAGCTATCGACTTCGATGAATAAGCTTACGATGCTTCACGCAGCCGATATTGCAGATATCGTTGAAGACCTTGATAAGCAGAGTCAGATGACCCTTCTTCATTCACTTGATGATGAGACAGCCGCAGAGGTACTTGAGGAAATGGAAGAGGATGATCAGCAGGATATCCTTAAGACACTTCCTGATGAGAAAGCATCAGACCTTCTTGAGATGATGCCGTCGGATGAAGCTGCGGATATTCTGGAAAATGTAAGCGATTCGCGTGCTGAAGTTCTGCTTGATCAGATGGATAAAGAAAATTCAAATGATATCAGGGAACTTATGGAATATGAGGACTGCACAGTCGGAAGTGTCATGACTAATGACTTTGCTTCTTATGCTCTTGAAACAACGGCAGAAGATGTGATGCGTACGCTCAAGGATAAATGTGAAGAGGAGGAGATATCACATTATATCTATCTGACAGATGAAACGGGGCATCTTAAAGGAGTTGTTCCGTTACTTGATATTGCGATAGCTGACAAGATGATGAAGCTGTCAGAGATGATGACAGATCATCTGTATCAAGTGTGCGATGAAAACAGGATCGATAATGTCATGGATATCATGCAGAAATATAACCTGCAGGCGGTACCAGTGACTGATAAGGATAACATTCTGGTCGGAGTTATCTTTCTAAACGATCTTATTCATGAGTATATAAAGCTTAGGAGGATTTCGACATGAAGGAGAATAAGAAGAAAAAAGCCGGAAATCTCCTTATGATCCTTAGCGTTATCGGACCGGGATTTATTACGGTAAATGCCGGAAATGATGCAGGTGGTATTGCTACATACGCGTCGGTCGGAGCTTCTTACGGATATAAGATGTTGTGGGTGCTTGTCGTGATAACGGTGAGTATGGCGATAATTCAGGAAATGAATGCGAGAATGGCAGTCGTGACGGGCAAGGGGCTTTCTGATCTTATCAGGGAAGCATTTGGAGTAAAGCTCACATTCTTTGCCATGACCGTACTTCTTATCGCAAACTTTGGTGTCGTACTTGGTGACTTTGCCGGAATAGCGGCAAGCATGGAACTGTTTCATGTCAGCAGGTATATTTCTGTTCCGATATCGGCACTTTTCATATGGCTTCTTGTGACGCGCGGATCATACAAAAAAGTTGAGAAGGTCTTTCTAATGTTTACATTTGCCTTCTTCGGATACATCATCTCGGCATTCATAGTAAAGCCGGACTGGAGTGCAGTCGCACAAGGATTAGTTGTACCGCATGTCGAGGCAAATAAGGGATATATACTTACTATGATAGGACTTATCGGAACGACGATAACTCCGTATATGCAGTTTTATCTTCAGTCAGCGATAGTTGATAAGCGCCTCAGTATAAGCGATTACAAATACGAGAAACTGGATGTATATTTCGGAGCGATATGGGGCGATCTTGTTTCATTTTTCATAATAGTAAGCACTGCGGCAACACTACATCCGGCCGGGATAGCCGTAGATTCGGCACAGCAGGCGGCGCTTGCGCTGAAACCGCTCGCCGGAGAATATGCGTTCATTTTATTTGGCGCAGGATTATTTGGAGCATCAGTCCTTGCCGCGTCAGTAATACCACTTTCAACATCATATGCGATATGTGAAGCGTTTGGCTGGGAGAGTGGAGTTGATCATGATTATCATGAGGCACCGGCTTTCTTTGGAATATATACGTCGCTCATAGTACTTAGCAGCGCACTTATACTGATTCCGGGGCTTGATCTTATGAAGCTGATCCTTGTGACGCAGCAGATCGCGGGAGTTCTCGTACCGGTCATCCTTGTTTTCATGACAATCCTTGTAAATAGAAAAGATATCATGGGAAAATATACAAATAATAAAGTGCAGAATTTTATTTCGATAGCAACAGTAGTATTTATATCGGCACTGTCGTGCATACTGATTGGGTCAGTGTTTATAAAGTGATTTTGCTGTACCGAATGTACAAGGCATGTCTGGAAGCGGAGCAGCTTACAATATCATGATCTGAACGAAGTATGATCTATACGAAATATGATTTGAATGAAGTATGATTTGAAAATAGAATAGATGAAATGTTAAAATAAACATGACATATAGTTGTCATGTTTATTTTGCTATTATGCTGGTAAAGGAGTGCATATGAAGATAGACAGGCTCATCGGGATTCTTTCGGTTCTACTTCAAATAGAGAATACTACGGCACCGGAACTTGCGGAGAAGTTCGAGGTATCAAGGCGGACGATCAATCGTGATATCGAAGACCTTTGCAAAGCAGGCATTCCGGTTCAGACCGTTCAGGGCAGCGGCGGCGGAATCAGGATAATGGACAGTTTCAAAATGGACAGGACACTTCTAACATCGAAGGAGATGCAGATGATAACGGCGGGGCTTCGCAGCCTTGACAGTGTGAGCGGAAGTAATAATTATGGTCAGCTCATGGAGAAGATAAGTGCCGGTTCATCAGAGTTTATAGGCGGCAGGGACTCTATCCTTATCGATCTGTCATCATGGAATAAAGATGATGTGTCAAATAAGATAAGCATGATACAAGACGCTATCGGGTCGCGGAACCTCATAAGGTTCAGATATCTTGCGCCGAAGGGAAACAGCACAAGAACAATTGAGCCGTATTATCTTATTTTCAAATGGTCGAGCTGGTATGTATGGGGATGGTGCAGAACCAGAAAAGATTACAGACTTTTTAAGCTAAACAGACTTGATGGCCTTCTGATATGTGCTGACAGGTATGAGCCGCGCCGTGCACCACTTCCTGATCTAGATACTGATAAGATATTTAAGGGAACGATATCTGCAAGGGTGATAATAGATGCGGACGAGAAATGGAGACTTGTCGAAGACTTTGGCTCGCACTGCTTTGAGGAAATGAAAGATGGAAGGCTCTTGTTTGACGGATCTTTTTCGGATGAGGATGCTTTGATCACGTGGCTGCTTTCATTTGAAGATAAGGCCGAACTCGTAGAGCCTGAAAACATGAGGGACGAGATGAAGAAAGTCCTTAATTTGATGCAGCGTAGGTATAACAAACAGACATAAAAGGAGAGCATATGGATTACATCAGACTGACACCGGAAAACATTGATAAAGAACATATCTGCTGTGCGATATCAGGAGATAAGGATCCGCAGGTAGTGTCGAAGAAACAATGGCTGCGTGAGAGAATGGATGACGGACTCGTATTTTTGAAGGCAGATCTTCGAGGAAAGTGTTTTATCGAATTTATTCCGGCAGAGAAAGCATGGGTTCCGATAGATGCGGACGGATACATGCATATTAACTGTTTCTGGGTATCTGGCTCGTGTAAAGGGCAAGGGTATTCGAACAATCTTTTGGAGCAATGCATTGAAGACGCAAAAGCCAAAGGAAAAAAGGGGCTTACGGTGATCTCTTCACCGAAGAAAAAGCCATTCTTATCAGATCCGGGATATCTTGAACATAAGGGGTTTATGGTAGCAGATACCGCGGAACCGTATTTTACACTTATGTATCTTCCGTTTGACATGGATGCGATGGATGCGGACATGCCGAGGTTCAAGCAACCGGTAAAGACACCACATATCAATGATAAGGGATTTGTCATATACTACACAAACGGATGTCCATTTAATGCGAAGTATGTGCCGATCCTGGAGAAGTCGGCTGCGGAGCACGGTATCGGATTTAAGAGTATCAGGATAGATTCACTGGAAGACGCGAAAAATGCGCCTGCTGCATGGACGAATTATGCAGTATTTTATGATGGAAAATACATCACAAATGAGATGCTCTCAGAGAAGAAATTTCTAGCGATGAACGAAGAACTGAGCAAGAACTGAATCAAAAGTTCGGTGTAAAAAATGTTAATTACAACAAAACATCATTGCATTTTTTGTAAAAAGAGAGTATTAGTGTAGAAATACTATAATTAGGTAGCATGTTTTAATAATGGAGGGAATTCAAGTGATCTTACAGAAAATCAATAGGGACTTTTCCATTTACAAGGTAAACGAGATACCGGAAGGCATTCTGAATAATGAATTTACGTTTGTCAGCAGAACAGACAATGAGCTGTCGATCATAAGCGAAAGGAGTCTTATGCCGTCTGATGCGCTTATCGTCGAGAACGGATGGAAATGCTTCAGGATCGCAGAAGACGCTTCATTTGAAAAATATGGAATGATAGCTTTTCTTGCGGATATCATCGCTGCGCAAAAAACGAGTACACTCGTAGTCGGGACTTATGACACGGACTATCTGTTTATCAAAGAAGAGAAATATGATCAGGTCATTAAGGCACTGACTGATAAAGGATGTCAGTTTATATAGGAGGCTGATCAATGGTCGATAAAACAGAAGATATAGAATACAAGATAGCAAACAAGAATGACATCCCGCGGCTTGTAACTATGAGGATAGGATACATAGAGTGCGATCAGGGTGAGATATCAGCATCAAATATGGAGAAGATGAGAGTTCAGATGCCTGCATACTTTGAAAAGCATCTGAATAAGGACATCATCGTTTTTACAGCCAGAAGTTCAGGTAAGATTGTCAGTGTGGCTATGCTTCTTATCATTGAAAAGCCGGCAAATCCTAATTTTATAAACGGCAGAGTTGGCGAAGTCTTAAGCGTATATACGTTAGAAGAATTTCAGCACCGGGGAATCGCTACAGTGCTGATGAATCAGCTTGTTCAGTATTCAAGAGAAAATAAGATAGACCGGATAGACCTGGCAGCGACGGACGATGGATATGGAGTTTATAAAAAGATAGGATTTAAGGATAAAACAAATGAGTATAAGGAAATGAGGTATGTTATCTCAAACTGAAAGATTTTTCAATTTTTGAAATATCTTTCAGTAAGAGTGAAAGATATATTGATTTTGAGATAATCTTTCAGTATAATGATCCTTAGAGGTGTATATATGATAAAGAGGGAACATTATATCGCGCAAATACGACCTTTCTATGAAAGTGACCTTATTAAAGTCATAACCGGAATAAGAAGATGCGGGAAATCTGTCATTGAATGTCAAATAGAGGATGAAATCAAATCAAAAGGAATACCTACACTTTCACTTGATTTTGAAGATAGAGCTGTTTCGGCGAATATCACAGATGCGGATGAATTGATTGCATATGTAAAAGAGCATCTAACATCAAAGAAACTATATGTTTTTCTTGATGAAGTCCAAACACTTAAGGATTGGAACGTTGCGTGCCGTTCTCTCAGACTTGAGAATATCTCACTTTTTATCACCGGAAGTAATTCTAAACTTCTTTCAAAGGAATTTACCAAAGAACTATCAGGAAGATATGTTTCATTTTGCATAAGACCTTTTGTCTACAAAGAGATATGTGAATACGCATCTGAACTGAACAAAAAGATTACTCCGGCTGACTATCTTATTTACGGAGGATTCCCCAAAACAATCGAATTTGGTACTAAAGATGCGGTTATGCGTTATCTTAACGAACTTGATGAACAGATAGTGATGAATGACATCATGAACCGTTATAAAATCCGTAAAACTGATCTTTTTCGAAGACTTGTTAATTTTGTGCTTATTTCCAATTCAAGAATATTCAGCGCAAGTTCTGTACAAAAATATCTTAAAGGGCAGAATCTTACTTGTTCCATCAATACAGTAATGAATTATCTTAATTATCTTGAAGAAGCGTATGTTATAAGGTCTATTCCGCAATATTCGGAGAAAGCAAAAAAGGAACTGACATATTACGAGAAGCTATATGACGAAGATGTTGCTTTTAATACGATCAGGCAGACAGGTGGCAGATTCGACCTGACACACAATCTGGAAAACATAGTATATAACGAACTTGTTTATATGGGCTATGAACTTTCGGTGTTTAATCTGAATGGGAAAGAGATTGACTTTATTGCTGAAAAGGATAATAAACAGTACCTGATTCAGGTAGCGTACAGTATTGCTGATGACGATACATATAACAGAGAATTCAGTCTTTTCAATTCTACGGATCAAAGCAGACAGAAGATAATCATAACAAACGATGATTTTGACTATTCGACAAGTACGGTGAGACATATTTCACTCAAAAACTTTCTAATGATGGAAGACCTCAGCTAGTTCATACAGGAACTTGATTGAAAAAAATACGTAACATTTAGGCTCTTCGTGCATACTTATGGGTAAAAGTTAAGCCCCATATGCCATTACCCTGCACAGTTACTACGTTTCTGGTTCCTCTGCCGGTCTATTCGGAAGTGGAACTTTGATATTTGAACACACAAGC
>JAGPKJ010000080.1 GCA_018053995.1 Lachnospiraceae bacterium
CTGTATTCCCATACCTCTAAATGTATATGAGCTGTCATCAGCCTGACCAGCTATACTAGCTGTACTAATGTCAGCCCCAGTGTAATAACATATAGTATCGTTCACGATTATTGGTGTCTTCTCGTTAGTGATAGCATTCATTCCACCCTTTTTTGCGAACTTGAATACATCTCCTGGATAAAGACTGAATTTAAAATCGTTATCATTCATCTCTTTCCAGTCAGAATAATTCCTATGTGAAGCCGCTTTATTCGGCAGTCTCTTCTTTACCGCATCCGCAGTGTACACCGGCACGAAATAGTATTTCCCATTTTCTCTGAAAATATCTATTCTGATCATCGAGCCATTGCTGGCAATTCCTTTACCATCATTCAACAAAACACCTGATGACTGTTTTTGCTCGATTTTGACTTTGCGGACAACAGGTCCTGCACTTCCATCCGACTTCGGTTTATGGAACTCCTCTGCGAAAGCCTTCTTTCCATCTCCGCCAAACTGTGCCAGCCTGTCACGCAGTGCATCATACAAAAGTGTATCGCTCATAGGATCATAGTAATCTGCTATCTCACCATCTTTATCGAGCTTAAGATCTTTGATATCTATCTTCGAAATTACCATTCCGCCGCGTTCATAATCACGTGGACTGCGGACGGTCTCAAGGTGACCTGCTCCAGACACTTTATGATTAGGCATCCTTGATACAAAGATTGGCTCTGTATAAGGTTTGCCCCACGGATTCTCGCAGTATTCAATGATCTTGTTATAAGCCTCCCGATTATTATCAATGAACAGTCTCGGCGTAGGTGATATACGAAGTTCAAGTTCATGCTTAAACTGATTCCATGGATAAGGCATAAGTTTTCCGAATTTCTTGATCCATTCTTCATCAGAATAATTATCTCTCTTTATTATTTCTCCGGTTATCTCATCCTTATACGTTCTTCCATATCCATACTTTAGTTCCTGTCCCTGCGAATACCTGGTGATCTTTTGTATCATCCCATCTGTACAACATGCGATTATAACCGCATCCACTGAATGGTGCTTATCGGTGGATCTGTCTTTATCTCCTATACCCCAGCGCTGTCTCATGTAATGTGTAATACTGCCGTTTACTGCATATACCTGTTTTTTCTTATCGAGTATAGGTGCCATCTCCAGATAATTCCTGATAATGTTATAGATAAATGTGGTTATGTATTTAGTATCAGTAAGATTACGTTCTTTGAAAGCTTGGCGATCATCTTCCGTAAAATGTTCTTTCAGTAAAAATGATCTTTTTCGCGAATCTTTCACCGTTGCATTAACACGAACTGAAAACTCATTCCAGTTTCTACCTGTCTCTGTAAAATATTCAAACGGAAGCCTGTTGCCCTTTTCCCTATTGCACTTTGCCGATACCAAAACTTTGTTTGAATATCCATTATTAAATGACATACTATACGGGACGATGTGATCTATATCCGCTTCTCCGCTTTGAAAAAGTCGCTCGAATGGAATTGAATCACCTGAATACATGCATCTTCCGTCCTGTTCCTTCCAAAGCTTATATTTAATGATATCCTGACCGGTAGGCGAACTAACACCTAAGCCGTGAAGATCAAGAACAAGTTTCTCATTCTTATCCATGTTCTCCTGCATTTTCTTATCAATATCTTTGCGCTCACTGAAATTCTTCGACATCTCTCTTGCGAGCTCAATATTCACAGCCATAGGACTTCCGTATTTCATTATTACAGCATTTATCACCTTTATTGTCTGTGAGATAGAACGCTTTACAACAGGATTGGGTATCTCATTTATCTGATCATTGATCTCCTCACCCTTAAGAAGATGAATCTTACCGCCGTTATAATCAGCCTTAAAATCATATCCTGCCGCCTCGCAGGCCTTGTCGTATGTGAATCCCTGTTCAAGAAAAGGCATTATCTTGTACATCGCCTTAAGTGAAAGATTCTGGAACTTGCTTGGGTTCAGTTTTAGCAGTTCCTCTACTGCATCATCCGACAGGCAGAACTTTTCAAGTTCACTACGTCTGTTATCATCAGCCTTATAGATAGTCAATATTCTTCCTATCTCATCCAGCATAAATATCGCTTTATCATCAAGCACTGTCTTATCTGAAAAATCATATTCGCTGTCATTTTTCTCAATAGCTCCCATAATGTTAAAAGTATTATCCATTTTAACAAATCTGGTCTTTTCTACTTCTTCTCTTGTTTTTCTTCCATAAAGCACGTTCGCAAAGATCTCGTTATCAGAGATTCCAAGTTTCTTCCTGACGGTGCTAAAAGTGACAGTCTTTACTGTGTAGCATATCTTGACAAGCTTCATTCGTTCGTCATCTGTCAGTCTACGTCTATCTCCACCTTTACCGATAAGTGTTATATTGTTGACTTTCTGAAGGAGTACAAATCTTTCTGATGTAAATGAAGCCTTGGCAGCGCGCTTCTCATCTTTTTCCAGTGTACAATATCCGACCATCTTATCTATCATGTCTCCGCCATAAGGGCTAGGTGACCCCGGTCCTTTATCAAATGAACGCTGAGACGTCATAATATCTGTATACTCTTTTTCAAATGCTTCGGTTGCAGCACCGTTTCCCATCGCCCGCTGCCTCTCGAATATCGTATGCACCTCTTCTACAAGCATCTCACGTAAAATAGTATGCTTGTAATCACCAGCCTTATTTCTGGGTGAAAATGTATATTTATCTTCCGTCCAGGGCGTATAAGTCCTAAAGCTATCGTCTTTGAAGATCATTTCTCCAACAGTACGATAGTTCTTTTCATACATTATCCTTTTATTTTCCTTGACCGCCGTAAGAACTGCGCCATTCTCTTTCGCTTCGGTCTCTGCTTTTCTTGTTGATCTGAATCCACGATGTTTTGCGATATGGATAAGAACCTGTGCAAATTCTTTTCCCGTGAGTACACGGTCTAGTGCTTCGCATCTTAGTCCATATACATTATCAAGACACTTTGTATCATAGATTTTTATTATATCTTCTTTTGTTACAATACCGCTACGGACAAGAAGTCCTTTTACGCGTTCAATTCTAAGCCTGCGTCTGCGCAGTCTTCTTCGAAGGCATCTCGCTTTTCTTCGCGGAGCCGCAAGTGAATCACCTGTCTTTGGAATTTCTGCCGCAGTAAAAATCCTTACACCCATATCCGCGATACGTTTTGGCTCGCCATATGAGTCTGTTTCAAGTACCGCCCATCCAACTGATGTGATACCGATATCAAGTCCTAACCTGTAATCATACTGTGCCATAAAATGCCTCCTAATCTGGAAACCGCATGGCTGCGGGATCCAAGTCTTCAGAATAATATCTGAATAAAAAAGATAATCCCATTCCGAAGAATGGGATTAGAGCTTTACGGTGTACCGCCAACGGCGGTAACCTTATTGTAGCAACCGCATTACTCCTTGGTATGGTATAATAATGCCCTTTTATTATATCCCATTTATATAACCGGTCAAATATAAAACATCTACAATCTTCTACTGTTCAATTTGTGCATTATCACAGTACCGCTGCATAAACTCTTTTATATTAAATGCTTTTTCATCCTGAATATCTTCTTCCGGATCAGGATTTTTTATCACAAGCCTTTCATACAATTCTTCTACACCGCCGCGTACATAGTCATTAAACAGATTCTGATAAAGTAGAAACTGTTCTTCATTTTCGGCTCCGCGTAGTGCAAGATTGACACACTTATCTGCCGTCATACTCTCACTATACTCAGTCATCAATATCATCTGCATAATGAAATCAAGTTTCTCTTTCTCTTTGCTTATCTGCTCCGGAAATACGCTCTTCGGTTCATAGGTGGAATTATCTGCAGGCGCTTTGCGTTCAATTCTGCATCCAATGATCGGTGCTAATATATAGATATCAATAAGTCTCTTAAAATAAGAATGCTCAATATCATCTTTTACCCAAAGTTCACCTGCCATACGTGCATGTTTTCCGGTAAATTCGAACTCTTTTTTGAAAAATTCATATGACATGCTTTATGCCTCAACCTTTCTGACCGATGCGAAATTATCTTCCGGATTTTTGTCGATATGGTATCTGCTTCCGACATATTCATCAAGTCCCGTATATTTCCAATCCTTGTCAAGCATAAAGATGATTACCTGTTCAGCTGCTGATGGAAGTGCCTGCGCTATAAGCGGAATATTCTCTTCGCCAAGTTTTGAGAAAGGTCCATCAAGTACTATTGGCAGCTGCTCACCTGGCAATCCACTGTTTTCCGATAGAAGTCTGCATCCACTTTTCATCATTGTGACGATAAATGCAAAGTTACGTGCAACCTTTTCACCTTCAGACAGATTTTTTTCCTCTGTATATCCATCACCTTTTCTGTACAGCATCCTGATGTTATATTCCGAATCGAGTTCAATCCTCTTATCCTTCTCGTGAAACATCGTCTCGAAATTCTTTTCTATTCCGGAGTTAAGCTCTTTAAATACTTTTCTCTCCTGCGCATCGTACCTTCTAACACATTCATTATAGAGTTCGTCCGCTATCTTATATCTTCTCTGCCATTTCTGATTTTCCGCATCCTTTGAGGCAAATTCTTGGAGCTGGTTGTCTATATCTTTTATGTCGCATTTCTTCTGTCTTATTCTTTCTGTAACCTCACCTTTATTAGATGATGCCTCCATCTGTATCCGCTGATACTCTCTTATCGCCTGTCTTTTAGCCGAAAAATCAACATGCTCATTCATCTCTTTTGACAAGCTTTCACATGCTGCTGATGCATCTCTATAATTTCTGTCTGCATTATCTGTAAGAAAGATATCGTCTGTCAAAGTCTGTTTGTCTTCCTGATCATTTACCGTCCATCTCGAAGCTGTCTGCTCAAAATTACCAAGCGCTGTTCCTATATCCGCCGGAACAAGATAGCTTCTCTGATCCATAAGCTCGTCATATTCTGATGAACCTTTCTTAATGCTTGCTCCACAAATGCATTTTCCACGTTCTATCAGATAATCGATTGTCGCCTGATGCATGTATGGGATATCCCTTTTCTGCAGATTGGCGCTCTTAAATAATGCTGATGCCTTTTTCACCATAGGTTCAGCGGCCAGCATAAATGCTTTACTGCTGAAATCCTCTACAAGTTTCTTGTGACATATAGCAAGCTGATCCTGTCTGGAAGATAATGTTGCCTTTTTATCTCTGAATTCCCTCTGCATCGTTTCCGTATTCTTGTTCTTATCAAGCCACCCGTTTATCTCATCTATCTTATTCTGCATGTCTGAGACACGCTCATCGTACTGCCTGATGTTTCCCTCAAATGTCGTTATCTCACGTTCAAGTCTTTCAGCGCTCTGCTGAAGTTCATTGTACTTGTTCCCTGATCCGTGAATATTAGAACGAAACTTAGACATTACAGACTGAGACCCCATGTCTTTAAGGTGCTTCATGGTGTTCTGCAACGAAGAGACTCCTGTAAGAATATGAACAGAATCTTTGATATCCGTCCTTACTCCGGATATACTTACATCACTCCATCTTTCTCCATCAAATAAGAAGTATGATGAGAGATTTTCCGGGAGAAGTTCATTTATCACATCCCTGATCTTGTCAGTATCAACCTCAATAGATGTTGTATCTAAGCCTGGTTTCCCCATCTTAAGAGAAACATGCTTTGAGTGTTCTTCTAGTCCATATGCGCGCAGTCGGTGTGTATATGTGATATCTCGTTTTAGTACATACCTCATTTCATTTGTGAGCATAACAATCTCAACACTCACGGTACCTTTTGTTTCCGGTGTAAGCCTGTCTGAAACATCATTGTTCAGCAAATGATAATCTGTTTCCTTCTTACCACTGTCCAGCAAAAGCTTTCCGTACAAGCACCACCTGAATGCCTGCGCGATCGTTGTCTTTCCAACAGTATTATCGCCCAGGATCACCGTTACATTTTTCTCCGGATCACAGCTGAACTCAATCCGGTTTTCCCCTTCATAGCGCATAAAGTTTTGAAGCGTCATACTCTCAAAAAGCATAGTCTCCCCCCCTATATGATCATTTATTACTACCTACCATATTCTTCGAGTAATCTACGATCATCTTCTGAATTTCTTCCGACATCTTCACATCCGATTTTTCACGCGATCTTGCATTCTTTCTTTCAACCATCAGTATGTTGAAGATAAGATCCTTAAGCTGCTTATCCGTTAATTGTGCCATATTACACTTCCTCTCAAAGTTCAGTTATACTGACTTCTTTTGCATTAATTGGCATATTGATCACCGCGTAGAAGTATGACTGAAGACGTTTTGTTCGTTCTGTAAAAAATTCTTCTTTGGGCTTTCTGATAATCTTCTTATCGATTACTACTTCAACGCTGTAATCATCATCGTTCAACATTTCTTTGAATTCTTCTGTCAGCCAATGTCTTTGAGCCAAACCATCATATTCCTTAATTGCGTACCATAATGGTCTCTGACTTTTTGCAATATTATCGTTTTTATCAAGCAGCATAAAATTTCCCAACGAGCCCGTATACATATCTCTCGATTGATTTCGATCTATCGGCTCAAAAAATTTTTCTTCTGCCGATTTATCCTTCTTATCAGCTTCAAGATGATCCAATTCCCATTTGTTAGGTTCCTTGATACCAATCTTTGACTCCTTCAAACAATTATCGTCTTTATTCATGTTCAGAAGATCAATAAACAATGATTTAACCTTGATGTTCTGACCTGATTCATATCTCCATTCAGTTGTCCATTTAATGAAATCATTATGTAATTCACCCATATTATCATCGCTAAGCTTAAGATCTCCTTGAATATCACCGTTATTTTGCCTTGTTACTTTATGCGCAATATTCTTTGAATAGTCGAGTGGCTTATTATAATCATTTGACAGGAGGCACATTCTGCGAAGATTCCGTGCACATATGTGAATATTCATAAACTCTGGATTAGCATTCTCTTTATCATCCCTAATCTGATCTATATAATTTACAAATCCATTATCTCCATCTATCGAAAATTCAATCTCCTTGCCATTCTTAAAGCAGCGCTTTTCAAAGAATGTATGAATCATAAGATTTGTCAATCCTTGAAGTACCCCATCCTGTTTAAGTGCTTTTATAAGACAGAAAGATTTATATGTTATTGATTTATCTGCACTATCCTCTGCAATCAGACATCTTGCTGGATTATTGTTTGGCGTTATGCCAAATTCATCAAGTATGATGCGTGCCGCTTGATATATTCTGAAATCATTTAATACCGATATATACTCGTAGGGTTTTTGAATCTGACTCAGATAATTTTTGTCGATCACATCACTGTACTTTGAGGTTTGCTTCATAGATATAGACTCATCTGCAGTCAGATATTCTGTCCCGAGAAAAGCAATAAGTTTCTTCTGTTTATCGCCAGGATCACTTGAAAATACATCATTTACCCATGTTGTATCAAGCATATCTATTTCATCTTCAATATCTTTCTTTTCATCTTGTCCGTGGCAGTACTCGCGCATGAACATATTTTTCACAAGATCAAGGTCATCCACTTCAAGTGACCTGTCATTAAGAACCTCAAATAAAGAATATGCATCCTTCTCATTTCCAGTTATAATCACGCATAACTGAAGATTACGAAGCATAGAATCAATATAATTTATCAGCTCATTAGTCTGTGTATATCTCTTCCCATTTTCAGAAGATACCTGCTGTGAGAGCATTTCAAACTCACATTTAATAGCATCTGTATACTGATTTGCAATGTCTTTTTTGCCTTTATTACCATCTGCGTTCCATATACTGAGTTCGACCTTTCCCTCATTAAGCGGATGAATCACGACCCTTGACAACGCTTTGCGCAATTGTTCATTATATGCATTATGATCATACGAAAGGCATAGAATATCATCATTAAAAAAAGATGTCATAGCATCAACATAACTGTCCAGATATTCAGCACTTTCATCTCTTGTTTCATTTTCTGGCAGGCATACAATCTCTCTATATTTGCATAAAAGTTTTTCAAATGCTTCCGATCTTTCATCATCTTTTTTATCAGAAATATCATCGATTATCTCTTTGATCTCACTAAAGCCTTTTGCAATATCTTCTGTATGCTGAGTTCCCAAAAGATCGTTATATGCTTCCATGAATTTACTAAGACTATCAGTCATTGATGAAACAAGCTGATGACTGATCTGTGCATCAATCAAGGCACGAAGTAAAAGAACTTTAATATAATTGAGTAAAAACAACGTTGTTACACGCTGTTGACCATCAACAATCTCATACATATCCGAATCTTCTTTTTCAGGAAGAACCATTACAACAGATCCGATAAAGTAATCTTTTTTTCCTTTACTGTTATCGCTATTTTCCGCATAATCACTAAACAGTTCTTTAATCTGATCTTCTCCCCATTTATAAGGTCTCTGATAGTATGGAACTCTTACACAAAGTTTCCCTTTCTCGTCATTCTTATTTTCATTTATCTCTGTACACAGATGATATATATCCCTTATCTTCGCGCCCTTTAGATCCACTTTTTTCCCTCCTTCATATAGTTCATTGTTTAAAAGCGACAACATTTATTGATATTTCTGATTGTGTATTGCATCTTATTACCATGCTTTCATATAGCCACTCTTGTTATCCCTTGCTTATCTCTTCTACTGCTTCTATCAACTTCTGAATATCCTCTTCCGTCGTAAACCTTCCGATGCTCGCCCTGACAGTTCCTGCATGATCCTCATCGTGCAGATGTGCATGTATGAGCGGTGCACAGTGATATCCGGTACGGACTGCAATGTTGTAGTCCTCATCGAGTATCATTCCGGTCTCCGATGCTTTATAGCCTTGTATGTTAAATGAGATAATCCCGACATGATTTTCCGCATTCGGAACATATAACCTGACTCCTTGTATTTTCCCTAGTCCCTGAACGATCTGCTCAGTAAGCTGCTGTTCACGTAAAAGGATTTCCTGCGGTGCGGGAAGTTCGGCAAGCGACGCATTTAGTCCTGCTATCGCGACTATGTTGTGACTACCGGCTTCATATCTCTCATATCCTTCCGCAGGCATATCGAGACCAAGCGAATCAGTGCCCGTGCCGCCTGTCATGACTGGTTCAAGCCTTGCGCCGATACGTTTGAAGAATCCGGCTGCTCCGAACGGTCCATAAAGTGTCTTGTGTCCGGCAAATATATAAAAGTCACACATCAGCTTTCTAAGGTCTGTAGGAATGAGTCCGCATGCCTGTGCTCCGTCGATTACAACTGTGGCACCGCACTCTTTCGCCGCTTCGGTTATCTCGTGAACAGGAAGTATGTAACCTGTCACGTTGCTGACGTGGCTCATGCACACGAGTGTTGGTCTGTTCTGTGAAAACATATATTTTGTTTTAGCAGTATCTATC
>JAGPKJ010000081.1 GCA_018053995.1 Lachnospiraceae bacterium
GCAATATCGTAAATACTAATGCTTCATTTCTTGCGCAGAAATGCGCTGATCTCGGAGTTTCATGTTATTATCAGCAGGTTGTCGGAGATAATGCCGACAGATTGAAGGATGCTCTTAAACTCGCG
Organism: Lachnospiraceae bacterium; assembly: GCA_018053995.1. Taxonomy (GTDB): domain Bacteria; phylum Bacillota; class Clostridia; order Lachnospirales; family Lachnospiraceae; genus JAGPKJ01. The sequence continues at coordinate 126 of JAGPKJ010000081.1, forward strand.
CTCTCAAGATCTGAACTTATTCTCATGTCAGGGGGACTTGGTCCCACAGAGGATGACATCTCAAAAGAGACTGCGGCAGAAGTGATGAATAAGAAGCTTGTGATGCATGAACCTTCAAAGCAGGCAATTCAGGTCTATTTTGACAGAAAGTATAATCATGCGGGAACAGAGATACCCGAAAGCAACTGGAAACAGGCCATGATGCCGGAAGATGCGTTAGTACTTGATAATCCGAATGGAACAGCTCCGGGTGCGATCATTTCAGATAATGGGAAACATGTCGTACTTATGCCGGGACCTCCAAATGAAATGATGCCAATGTTTGAGAGCTATGTAGCTCCATTTATCCAGCAGCTTGAACCGGGACTTATCTACTCCAGGACAGTGAAAGAATGCGGGATTGGAGAGAGCATGGCTGAAGAGATGATAAAAGATCTTATTGATTCACAGACTAACCCGACGGTCGCGACATATGCGAAAACAGGAGAGGTTCATCTCAGAGTCACAGCTAAAGCTGATAATGAAAAAGAAGCAAGAAAACTTGTAAAGCCGATCATAAAAGAACTGAAAGAGCGGTTTGGCAATCATATATATACAACAGATGCGGATGTCACACTTGAGAAAGCGGTTGTCGATCTGCTTAACGGGAATAAGCTTACTGTATGCACGGCTGAGTCATGTACCGGAGGCATGGTAGCATCAAGACTTATAGGTATTCCCGGGGCATCGGATGTTTTTAAGATGGGCTATATCACTTATTCTAATAAGGCCAAACACAGGATACTTGGGGTTAAGAAGAGTACACTTGACAAGTATACGGCTGTAAGTGAGCAGACGGCGCGTGAGATGGCAAAAGGCGCGTCAATTATAAGTAAAGCGGATGTAACTGTTTCCGTGACAGGACTAGCAGGTCCTGGTGGTGAGACAGCTGATCAGGCAGTCGGTCTTGTCTTCATATCGTGTTATGTATGTGGGAAAATAAGAACTGAAAAGTATAATTTCAGCGGGAACAGGCAGAAAGTCAGGGAGAGTGCATCAACGGCGGCTCTGGAGCTTATGCGGGAATGTGTTTTGGAGTATTACAGCGAAGTTACTTTTGGAAATAAATCATAATAAGTGTATATTTCAAAAGTAATTCGGCGTTAATATTTGTATGAAAAATGAACTCATGGTGGCGTGATATCGCCATAGACTTTAAGAATGATGGGGAGAGATTATGAAATTTTGTATCAGATGCGGAGCACAGATGGTAAACGGGGTCTGCCCGAGGTGTGGTTTCAAAGATGACACCATAGTCAATACTGCAGATACAAGTAAAGATACAAGTACAGATGCAAGTGCTGATAAAGTCACAGATATTAATGCAGTAAATTCAGGCAGTACTGAACCGAATCAGAGTTCTAACCCGTATGCAGGTCAGAACCAGAATTTAAATCCGTATGCAGGACAGAACCAGAATTCAAATCCATATGCAGGACAGAACCAAAATTCTGATCCATATGTGGGTCAGAACCAGAATTCAAATCCATATGCAGGGCAGAATCAGAATACTAACATGTATGGAGGTACATGTAGCGGAAACGGTATGCAGCCGGACGATACAAATGGGAACAACAGCAACTCAAAGCTTCTTGTGATACTTATTACCCTGATCGCCGCATTCATCGCAGTCATTGTGATCGCAGTCGTATTTAATTTCCAAAGCGGTGATGCTGAAGGCAGAGGAGAGACGGAGAGTACCGAGGAAACGAGCAGTGATGATAGTATCGTCGATTCATATGAAATGACGGATAGTACGCAGGAACCTGAAAGCTCTGCAAGTGCTGATTCAGAGTATTATGTGTTTCATGATGATATAAAAAATGATCTGGATTATTCTGTTGAGAAGAAACATTTTAGCTATGATTCCGGGAAAGAGAATGTAAAGATAGAGGTAGATTATCCGGAAGTGACTGATCAGGAACTATCAGACATTGATGATATAAATGAAAATTTTGCATATGAAGTGGATTATTATAAGGATTATTACGAGAAAAAGTACGCTCCCAAAATGGCTGATGATGGTTTCTATATAGTTAAAACTACATGTTATGTCACATATATGGATAAGGATATGCTGAGTGTCGCATTCATGCAGGATCTGCAGTGCGACCTTTATAATGATTATAATATCTATTCAGTCAATATCGATATGAAAACAGGAAAGATACTGAAGAATAGCGATATCCTCAATATAGATGACAGCTTTGCAAAGAATTTTAGAGAGAGATGCATAACCCAGAATGGTGATGATACGATAATCAGTAAGTGGGATGACAATACGCTAAAGAAAGCTCTTGAATCGGAAGATAATCTTATACTTTTATATACACCGGTTGGGATGGAAGTGGGTGTGAACTGTGTTCAGTCAAATAAGAGTGATTATTCTGATACGGGCTGGACAACCGTTACATATAAGGATTATGAAAAGTATCTGAAGTGATTCTATGCTGCAGCATAACGCTATAACAAATCAATATCAAAAGATCAGAGAGGATATGCCATAAATGGTATATCCTCTTTTTGATAGAATTGTGCAAACTTCCGGAGAAAGAAAAGCAATTAGCAGCATACGACAGATAAAGCAATTTGCAGCATCATACTAAAAGCAATTCGCAGTATCATAAATCATCTTGCCATGGCTGATATTTTATGCTAGATTATTTCTATCAGAGATCATTCTTGGTCTCGACATATTCTGCTTTAGTATCCGGCGTTTCGCCCAGCATTCAGAAGTAGAAAAAATAAATATTAGGGAGGGATGCCTTTGAGAGTCATTTATTGGACATGTGATATGAGATCATAACACTATCAAATGAAACGTTGACAAAATCGAACATTTGTTTTATTATCATAATCAGAACAAACGTTCTACAACAAGGAGAAGGAATATGGAAAAAGAAGAAAAACTTAAAGCATTAGATGCTGCACTTTCACAGATTGAAAAAGAATATGGTAAGGGAGCGGTCATGAGACTTGGTGACCCTGCGAATCGAATGAATGTCGAAACAATACCGACAGGTTCTCTTAGCCTTGATATAGCGCTTGGATTGGGCGGAATCCCTAAGGGAAGAGTTGTTGAGATATATGGACCTGAATCAAGTGGTAAGACAACAGTTACGCTGCATATGATAGCAGAGGTGCAGAAACGTGGGGGTATTGCGGGATTCATTGATGCAGAACACGCACTTGATCCTGTATATGCAAAGAATATTGGTGTTGATATAGATAATCTTTATATTTCGCAGCCTGATAATGGTGAGCAGGCACTAGAGATCACAGAGACAATGGTTAGATCAGGTGCGGTAGATATTGTTGTAATCGATTCAGTAGCGGCACTTGTACCAAAGGACGAGATAGATGGCAATATGGGAGATACACATGTCGGTCTTCAGGCCAGACTTATGTCACAGGCTCTTAGAAAATTGACCGCAGTAATAAGCAAGACGAATTGTACAGTTGTTTTTATCAACCAGCTTCGAGAAAAAGTCGGTGTCATGTTTGGAAGCCCTGAAACTACGACAGGTGGACGTGCACTCAAGTTTTATTCTTCAGTACGACTTGATGTAAGGAGAATAGAATCGATCAAGCAGAATGGAGAAGTGATAGGCAACAGAACACGTGTAAAGGTAGTGAAAAATAAAGTAGCGCCTCCGTTTAAAAATGCAGAGTTTGATATAATGTTCGGCCAGGGTATCTCACGTGAAGGCGATATTCTTGATCTGGCAGCAGACAACAATGTCATCATAAAGAGTGGAGCGTGGTATACATATAATGGTGAAAGAATCGGGCAGGGCCGCGAGAATACAAAACAGTATCTGAAAGATAACCCGAATGTCTGCGTGGAGGTTGAGGGAAAGGTACGTGAGCTTTTTAATCTTCCGGACGATAAGATTGTTGGAGATAATACTGACAAGAAGAGTGCAAAGAGCCAGAAAACAACTAAATCTACGGATGGAGAAAAATCAAAAGACGTAGATGCTGAAAAAAATACTGATGCTTGAACATAATTAGAAGCATCATAGTACAATAATTGGTTTTGATACCCACATCATTACATGAGGCGGAGATAGGCATGCTTGTAACAGATCTAGTTGAGTTTACGAAATCAAGATACAGAGTTTTTATTGATTATGAATTTGCTTTTGTGTTATATAAGGGTGAGATTCGTAAATTCAAGATAAAAAAAGACGAAGAGATAGCTGATGATATATATAACATGATAGTATCAAAACTTCTACCGGAGAGAGCGCAGAAAAGAGCCTGCGCTCTTTTGGCAGAAAGATGCTATACAGAAAAAAAACTTTCAGATAAGCTATCGCAAGGAGGTTATCCGCAGTCAGTAGTGGATACAACAATATCTTACTGCAAAGAACGCAGATATGTAGATGATTCTTTATATTCACTTCGATATATTGAACAGCAATACATAGACAGGAGCAGGATGAGGATAACTACAGATCTGTTAAAAAAAGGCATAAATAAAGATATCATCGAAGTTGCTTTTCATCAGGCTGAAGACGAAGGATATGTTCAAAATGAGCTCAAGATGGCACTGGAATTACTTAAAAGAAAAAAATATGATCCTAGCATATCTGATTGGAATGAACGCAGCAGATTGTCAGGCTTTTTATACAGAAAAGGGTTTAGCCAGGATACAGTTAGAAGAGCACTTTCACTTGACATAACAATTGATTCAGTTTAGAATTTATGTGTTGTATTTTTGATTGAATGTTAGTACCATTTTGAATATTTGGGATACTTTTCATTTCTTTCTGATATAGCAAAAAAAAATCGTACAATGAAAATTGAATAAGGAGGTGCTCCTGTAATGGAAATGGTTTTAGCGATTGTCATTACATCTGTCGTTGCCGCTTTTCTGTCAGTATTTGTTACTAATATCTATCATAAGAAGGTTACTGATGCTAAGGTTGGAAATGCAGATGAAAAGGCAAGAAAGATAATTGACGAGGCTCTGAAGACCGCTGAAGAAAAGAAGCGTGAAGCACTGCTTGAAGCGAAAGAAGAAAATATCAAGGCACAAACTGATCTTGATAAAGAAATCAAGGACAGGAGAGCAGAAGTACAGCGCGACGAACATCGTATTCAGCAGAAAGAAGAGAATGTCGATAAAAAATCAGCGTTGCTGGAAAAGAAAGAGGCAAGTCTCAGTGAAAGAGAGGAGGATCTTTCTAAACAGCGTGAAGAGATTTCAAAGCTGAATGAACAGAGATTACAGGAACTTGAACGAATCTCAGGATTGACCTCCGAGCAGGCAAAGGATTATCTGCTTAAAGTTGTTGAAGAAGATGTCAAGCATGAAGCGGCTGTAATGATTAAGGAAAGTGAATCAAGAGCCAAAGAAGAAGCTGATAAAAAAGCCAAAGAATATGTTGTCAGTGCAATACAGAGATGTGCTGCAGACAGCGTTTCAGAGTCTACGATATCGGTTGTTCAGTTACCGAACGATGAGATGAAGGGCAGGATAATCGGGCGCGAAGGACGAAATATCAGAGCGCTTGAGACTATGACAGGAGTTGATCTGATCATTGATGATACTCCTGAAGCAGTCATTTTATCAGGATTTGATCCGGTAAGACGTGAAGTAGCACGTGTCACACTCGAAAAGCTTATTGTCGATGGGCGTATTCATCCAGCAAGAATCGAAGAGATGGTAGAAAAAGCTCAGAAAGAAGTAGACAATGAGATGAAAGAGGAAGGTGAAGCAGCTACACTGGAAGTTGGTGTGCATGGCATTCATCCGGAACTCGTAAAACTTCTTGGCAAGATGAAATTCAGAACAAGCTATGGTCAAAATGCACTTAAGCATTCGATAGAAGTCGCACAGCTCACCGGTCTTATGGCCGCAGAACTTGGACTTGACGTAAGAATGGCAAAACGTGCAGGTCTTCTTCACGATATTGGAAAGTCTATTGATCACGATATGGAAGGTTCTCATATTCAGCTTGGAGCTGAATTATGTAGAAAGTATAAGGAATCGCCAATCGTTATCAATGCAGTTGAATCACATCATGGTGATGTGGAAGCTACATCTCTGATAGCATGTCTGGTACAGGCGGCAGATACTATATCAGCTGCAAGACCAGGTGCAAGACGAGAGACTTTGGAGACTTATACAAGCAGATTAAGTCAGCTCGAAGATATTACAAACAGCTTTAAGGGTGTTGATAAATCTTTTGCTATTCAGGCTGGAAGAGAGATTCGTGTAATGGTAGTTCCCGAGCAGATATCTGATGCAGATATGGTTATCCTTGCGAGAGATATTTCGAAGAAGATTGAGTCTTCAATGGAATATCCGGGACAGATCAAGGTAAATGTCATCAGAGAGAGCAGAGTAGTCGATTACGCAAAATAATCAGTAAGAATAAAATGGCGGTGGTCTAAGAAATTAGACTGTTGCCATTTTTTTTTGTTATTTTGTGTTGCCAATATCTAAATGAAGTAGTAGAATATTTTCCGGTGTATAAATGTATACAATAATCCAGAACGTTATATATGTATGAAAGGATTTAATCTATGAAAGCTTACCGTGATCTGTCAGTATACGAACTTAAAGAACTTAAGAAGAATCTTGATCAGCAGTTTTTAGATGCAAAGGGGAAAGGCATGAGCCTGAATATGGCAAGAGGAAAGCCAACGCCTATGCAGCTTGATTTTACAAAGGACATGCTTGATATTTTAAATTCTGATTCTGATCTTATTGCTGAAGATGGTACAGACTGTAGAAATTATGGATGCCTTCTTGGCATACCGGAAGCCAGAAAACTTATGGGAGATATGGTTGGAGCGCCTTCAGAAGATGTGATCGTGTGCGGTAATTCCAGTCTTAAGATAATGTTTGATTGTGTATCAAAGGCATATACACATGGAATTATGGGTGGTGAACCATGGAGCCACACTGACAAGCCGAAATTTCTATGCCCAGTGCCTGGATATGACAGACATTTTAAGATAACACAGTATTTTGGAATTGAGATGATAAATATTCCGATGACCCCTAGTGGACCGGACATGGATCTTGTTGAAAAATATGTAAATAATGATCCCACGGTGAAAGGAATATGGAATGTTCCTAAGTATTCAAATCCACAGGGATACTCATACAGTGATGAAACGGTGAAGCGATTTGCGTCACTTAAGCCTGCAGCAAAGGATTTCAGGATATTTTGGGATAATGCTTATGTGATACATCATCTTTATGATGATAATCAGACAGAGATATTGGATATCATAAGTGAATGCGAAAAAGCGGGAAATCCAGATATGGTGTATGAATTTTGCTCAACATCGAAAGTCACTTTCCCGGGAGCAGGAGTTGCGGCAGTGATCACATCACCTGCAAACGTAGAAGATCTGAAAAAAGCATTTACGGTTCAGACAATTGGATATGATAAGCTCAATGAACTTAGACATGTCAGATATTTTAAAAATATTAATGGTATGAAAGCTCACATGAAGAAGCATGCAGCAATGCTTAGACCCAAGTTTGAGGCTGTTACGAAAACATTTGAGAAGGAACTTGGCGGACTGGGTATCGGAGAATGGACAACACCACTTGGCGGATATTTTATTTCTTTTGATGCAATGAACGGATGCGCAAAATCAATAGTTGCAAAGTGCAAAGAGGCCGGTGTGACATTGACGGGAGCTGGAGCGACATTCCCTTATGGGAAAGACCCCGATGACCGCAATATCCGTATCGCACCTTCGTTCCCGACACCTAAGGAAATGGAACAGGCAGCCGATATATTTGTCCTGTGTGTAAAGATAGTGAGCATTGAGAAAATGTTAGCTGAATAAAAAATATGGATTATATATAAGCCCGTAAAGCAGAAATGCTTTATGGGCTTTTTCTATATGTAGTAGACATAACAATGCTTTGAACTGCATCTTGTACCACTCATTTACGGTAACATAATTATCCATTTTATGCGATAAATTAGATTGATTTTATTGATAAACATATTTATAATTCTAATCAGGTGCGTTATAAGATTTACATAATCTATTATCAGCAAAGGAAAGAAATATGAACGATTATATTGAGGATTTTATCACTTACATTCATAACACAAAGGGTTCTTCCAACAATACTGAGATGTCATATCGGCGTGATCTCCGCAAAATGAATGATTATTTTGCGAAAAAGAATATAAGAGATCTGAGCGCGATAAGCGAGAGTGATCTTTCTGATTATGTGAAGCATCTTGAGAAGCAGAAATATTCTGCTGCGACTGTTTCGAGAAATATTGCGTCAGTTAAGGCATTATGTCATTTTCTTGTTCTTAAGAAGAAGATGGCAGTAGATGTTTCTACAGGACTTAAAGCGCCTAAAATCGAAAAAAAACTTCCAACTATAATGTCAAATGCAGAAGTGAATAAACTGCTCATGCAGCCGTCCGGGTCGTCGATGAAAGAGATAAGGGATAAAGCGATGCTTGAACTGCTATATGCAACGGGCATTCGTGTCAGTGAACTTATTTCGCTAAGGACATCGGATGTGAATATGCAGATGAGCTGTATCGTTTGCAGGGATCTTCACAAGGAAAGAATGATACCTTTTGGACATAAAGCTAAAAAGGCACTTTCAAAATATCTGAGTGAAGTCAGAGACAATATGGTAAATGAGAAACAGTCAGAAATTTTATTTGTAAATTGTTCGGGCGAACCGATGAGCAGACAGGGCTTTTGGAAGCTTATAAAGTTTTATACAAAAAAGGCAGGTATAACTGATGATATTACGCCACACACTCTGAGGCATTCATTTGCGGCACATCTTGTTGAAAACGGTGCTGATCTAAAAAGTGTTCAGTCGATGGTTGGACATTCAGATAACTCAACGACACAGAGCAATGGAAATAACAACCGGTAGCATATATGAGAAGTGGACAATGAGGC
>JAGPKJ010000082.1 GCA_018053995.1 Lachnospiraceae bacterium
ACTTAAAATATCATGTTTTATCCATAGATATATTCAATTGTCAATGTTCGGTAATATATGTTAGAAATCGGAGCTATAATATCCGACTTTTGACACCCACATCATTATATCACTTCACATGACGGTAGGCTATCAAAATGACACAATCGCACTTATGTATTTATTGTGGCAACACAAGGGTGCAGATTGCATATCAGTGAATATTGACATCGGATTTACCGGGGTGTATCTTGATTACGTTACATGATAAGAAAATTCCATATTGTTTTCTCTTATTCAGAGTGGTGGAGATACATAGGATCGATGAAGCCACGACAACCCCTTCATAGGAAGGTGCCAACCTGAGCGAGTATTCGAGCAATAAGAGGATTTGATTATCTGGTTCAAGTCCGCTGTTCTCAGCGGATTTTTTAATTGCAGGAATCACAAAACACAAGATTGTTTTGGCGATCACCTGCAAAAACAAAAAGGAGAAGAAAGATGGAGAAAAGATTATTTACTTCCGAATCTGTCACAGAGGGACATCCTGACAAAGTCTGCGATGCCATCTCAGATGCGATCCTCGATGCCTGCGTAGCTCAGGATCCGATGAGCCGTGTTGCCTGTGAGACAGCATGCTGCACTGGATTTGTTCTTGTGACAGGCGAGATCACGACAAAAGCTTATGTCGACATTCAGAAAGTAGTTCGTGACACAGTACAGGAGATTGGTTACACAAAGTCAGAATATGGTTTTGATGCCAATACGTGTGCTGTATTCGCAGCAATCGATGAGCAGTCACCTGATATAGCGATGGGTGTTGATAAAGCTCTCGAAGCTAAGGAAAATAAGATGAGCGATGCCGAGATCGAAGCTATCGGTGCCGGCGATCAGGGCATGATGTTCGGATATGCTACAAATGAGACTCCTGAATATATGCCTTATCCTATCTCACTTGCTCATAAGCTTGTTCGTCAGCTTACAAAGGTTCGTAAAGATGGAACACTGAAATACTTAAGACCCGATGGCAAGAGCCAGGTCTCTGTAGAATACGATGAGAACGGCAAGCCTTTCCGTCTTGAAGCTGTTGTTCTTTCTACACAGCATGATCCTGATGTTACTCAGGAACAGATTCATGAAGATATCAAGAAATATGTATTTGATCCGATCCTTCCTAAGGAAATGATCGATGATGAGACTAAGTTCTTCATTAATCCTACAGGTCGTTTTGTAATCGGTGGACCTCACGGTGATGCAGGTCTTACAGGACGTAAGATCATTGTTGATACCTACGGTGGATATGCCCGTCACGGCGGCGGCGCTTTCTCTGGCAAGGATTGCACAAAGGTTGATCGTTCTGCTGCTTATGCAGCTCGTTATGTTGCAAAGAACATTGTTGCAGCAGGACTTGCTGATAAGTGTGAGATTCAGCTTTCTTATGCTATCGGTGTTGCTCAGCCTACTTCAATCGAAGTTGACTGTTCAGGAACCGGCAAGGTTTCTGATGAGAAGCTTGTTGAGATAATCCGTGACAACTTTGACCTGCGTCCGGCTGGAATCATCAAGATGCTTGACCTTCGTCGCCCGATATACAAGCAGACAGCTGCTTATGGTCACTTTGGCCGCGATGATGTTAAACTTCCTTGGGAAGCTCTTGATAAGGTTGACACACTTAAGAAGTATCTTTGATCGCAACGGCAGCATAGACTGTGCTCGCAAGGCACAGGGCGGCGAGGCGGCATAGACTGTGCCTTACGGGCACAGCAATGCACATGGGCAGCATAGACTGTGCCTTACGGGCACGCTTTCGCTACTTGCATCTCGCAGCGGTGCTAACTCACAAATAAAAAAGATGTGCAGTGATACTGCACATCTTTTTATTTTACGTTCGTAAGCACCGGCGGCTGCAAAGTGCCCGTGTCAGGCAGCAGTCTATGCTACCATGTGTAAGGGCGTCTGCCGGGTACGGTCTATGCTGCTTTGTGTAAGGGTACTTGTTAGGCACAGTCTATGTTGCCCTGTGTAAGGGTGTCTGTCAGGCAATAGTCTATGCTGCCCTGTGCGTTTAGTCTATCTCGTTCTCGGTTGGCTTTGATGCTGCTTCGGTCTTATCGATCGGAGCTTCGGCGGAGCCGCTTTCCTGATATTCGTTTTCGGTATTGACGTTCCATACGTTATCTTTATTTGTTATGCCGTTTATGATATCTTTGACGGCTTCGAATGAAGTGCACATTGAGTGGTCGATGTTGTTGTAGCGGTGCTGACCGTTACGTCCTACGCAGTATAGATTATCGATGGATTTGAGATAATCTGTTAGGGTGTCTATCTCATCATATGTATCAAAATATGCTGGATATGCTTTCTTGACGTGCTCAAGGTGGTAATCGAGAACGGCGTCAGGACTGTCTATAAGCCCGAGCTTGACCATTTCATCTATAGCAAATTTTGAAAAATCGTCTTCGGACATCGTCCAGTACTTGTCACCTTCGGTGACGAAGTATTCAAGTCCCATCCAAACTGTATTTTCAAGATCTTTGATCATGTACGGAGACCAGTTGTTGTATATCTGGAAGCGTCCCATCATGACGTTCCTGTCCTGTACATAGATCCAGCAATCTGGAACGATATTACTGACGGTCTTCATATTGGTCTCATTTTTCAGGTTAAGTTTAGGAATGAGAACACCGAGTGTCATGTAATCGCGGTACGGAAGTCCTGCGGCTATTCTGGCAGGATCTGCGGGTACATCGTTCATGCCGCCGACAAGATCTTTGAGTGGCATGGAGGAAATGATAACATCGCCGTCCAAATCTGTTTTTTCACCGGATACAGCACTTACTGTACCGTTTGTGTCTTCAGTTGTTTTTATGTATGAAATACCCGTCAGATGATTATTTTCATCTTTATGAATTTCTGTGACTTTGCAGTTCTTGAGGATCTTACCGCCAAGCTTTTCAACTTCTGATGCTGTCACATCCCAGAGTTCACCGGGTCCGAGTTTCGGATAGCTGAATTCTTCGATGAGAGATGTTTCGACTTTACGGTTCTTCTTGTGGAAGACTTTGCCAAACATATCCTTGAGGATTGCAGTAACGGACAGTCCCTTGGCACGCTGTGCACCCCATGATGCATCGATCTCGCGTGGGTGGCGTCCCCAGAGATTCTCCGTGTAATATTCAAAAAACAGAGAATATAGTTTGCGGCCAAAGCGGTTTACGTAGAAATTTTCAAGATTATCCTCAGGAAGCTTGTGTATGCAGGCGTGAAGATAAGAGAAACCGACTTGCATCGTAGTAACGAAACCGAGGTTCTTGAGGGTTTCCATTTTCAGGGAAATAGGATAATCGAAGAATTTCTGCATGAAATATATGCGTGAAACGCGGTGCCTACGCAGCATGACGCGGTCTTCATTTTCGGGATCGGGTCCGCCTTTTTTTAGAGGCATCGGTCTTTCAAGCATGATATCATCTTTGGTAGGTGCACCTTGCATTGGGAGCATGTTGTCCCACCATGCGTTGACTTCCGGTATCTTTGAGAAGAAGCGGTGACCGCCCATATCCATGCGGTTTCCATTATAATTGACTGTTTTTGATATGCCACCGAATTCATTGCTTTCTTCAAGCACTACGACTTCGTAATCATCGCTCTGCTTAAGAAGTTCATATGCGGCTGTAAGTCCGGCCGGACCGGCACCTATGATTATCGCTCTCTTCATGTGTATATCTCCATATATATAGTCTATGTCTGAGTACTAAAACAAAGTCTATCATACCATAAAACAAGAAAGTAATATAGAGATGCAAGTGTCAAAAGTCGATCAGCCTTCATGCTTGCATGAAAGGCTGATTGACATTGGACACGTAGCATCATGTAATGATGTTAAAGCAGGATATTTCTGTTTCTGCTATAATAGAACGCAAAGGTAAAAAATATGAGTTTGGTATTTGATATGATATTCAAAATAATATGTTTGTTTCTGCTTCTGGGATATACTCCGTATATGGCAGGAAATCTTGTCACACGCAGATATGACAGATATCAGAGGCGTGCGGATATCGCATACATCATCGGCTTTATGGTGATGATGACACTGTTTGAACTCGCAGCTGTACCTGTTATTTTCAAGGTCAGATACGGGAGCTTTCGTATGCTCTTTATCATATACAGCGTTATGATAATCGCTGTTGATGTAATGGGGACATTTATATGGCTGAAAGACAGAGGGCTTGCAGGATCCGGGAAGAATATATGTAGTGTCCGGAGAGGCAGTACAGCGGAGAGCAGCATACATGCTGCCAGAGAAACGACGATTGATGGCATACATGCTGCCAGAGAAACGACGAATGATGGCATACATGTGGGCAGAAAAACGATAAAGGAAGGCCTAAATGCCGGAAAGATAAGAAAACGCAGTATCGGTACGCGGATCATGTGGTTCATCGTCGGTGCGCTTTTTGTATATATGCTTGTTATGGCGATATCGTGTTCATGGTTTGACGGCGATGATGCTTATTATGTTGCCCAGTCTGTGATCACGCAGCAGACTGGTACTATGTATTCTATACAGCCTTACCGGGGAGGCTCTACGGGGCTTGACCTCAGACATGTCATGGCGGCATTTACGATGTGGATCTCGTATGTATCAACGGCAAGCGGATTTCATGCTGCAATATTCTGTCATACAGTTCTCCCTCTGGTGGTGATACCTATTACTGAACTTATATACATTGAGATCGGTAGAAAACTCCTTGGAGACAAGTATAGGGATCTGCTGCCTGAGTTCATTTTATTTGTCATGTTGTTCCAGGTATTCGGGAGTACGTCTATCTACACGAGCGAGACATTTCTGCTTACGCGGACATGGCAGGGAAAATCAATGGTGGCGAATTTCCTCTTCCCATTGATGCTTTGGATATGGATGGAGATACTCGGAATCGGATGCGGAACAGATGAAGATAATAGCGATAGCAGCGAATATGCGCCTAAGATAGATGACGACGCTTGCGATGAATGCAAGGAAGACGGGAATGCGACTGTTACAGCAAAGGTGAAGGCAGCACGTGAGCCCTGGCTTGTTATGCTGTTTCTTCTGAGTGCGTGTGCCGGAGTCTTCAGTTCGCTTGCAGTTATACTAATAAGTGCATTTTCGGGACTTATCGCACTCTTATTTGCGATACGCAGAAGGTCAATGAAGCTTCTGATCAATACATTTATCACATTGATTCCTGCGATAATGTATGCGGTCATCTATGTGCTGATATGATGCAAGTGTCAAAAGCAGTAACCTGATATGGTAGGTATAGTTTAATTGATATAGACAGCTCGAAGGGCTGATATGCAAAGAGGATATAAATGTACGGAATCTTCATGGAGTGCTTTGTAGCACTAAAAACATATTTTGGAACTGTGGGGCATGCGGCGCTGTTTGCAGCAGCTCTTATTTCCCTTGCTATTACAGAAAAAAATAAAAAGATCAGACTGATACTTATTTATATGCCGATCGTCATGATCGCGCTGTTTCTGCTTCCGGTAACAAGGAAGGTGTATGTGCGTCTTGTAGATGGTGCGACATACTACAGGCTATTGTGGATGATCCCGTTTGCGGTCGTTACCGCATATGCCGGATGCCGGGTACTTATGAGATTGCATGGTATGTGGAAATATGCTGCAACTGCGCTTATCGCCGCTGCGATTTTATTTACCGGAACAGACGTATATAGAGTTCCATACGCGACAAAGACTGAGAATGCCTACCATATCCCGCAGTATGTCATCGACATCTGCGATACGATAATGCCGGCAGACGACGAACGTGACGTTTATGCAGCAGTGCCGGACATGCTGACATTCTATATCAGGCAGTACACGTCGCGGATATGTCTTATATATGGTCGTGAGAGCGTGGAGCCGGCATGGAATAATTATGATCCGATTCATGAGGTCATGCAGGGAGACAAGACGACAGGAGTGATCGATACGAAGAAGCTTATCACACTGACGCGCGAAACTCCGTCAAAGCAGTGTAGTTACGTTATTCTGAATACATCAGATAAACTTGATGTGCCGCTTGAAGATCAGGGGCTTAAGAAACTGGCGACGATAAGCGGATATGATGTGTACGAAGATCCGGTCGCGAAGAAGAACATGGATGACCTTTTAGGACAGTACGGAAAATAGGAGACGCAAGGTATGCTGTTTAATTCTTATATTTTCATACTCGCTTTTCTTCCAATCTGTCTTGCCGGGTTCTGGATCCTGTCGCAGAAGCATATGGGATCATACGATAGGGCATCACAAAATGGAATGTCAAAAAATGATCTATCCTGCAGCTGGTGCAGTAAGTCTGACCGCAGCGCACTTGGTGCAAAGCTCTGGCTGATCGGATTTTCTTTTATTTTCTATGCGTATTTTAACGTAAAGTATCTTATGCTGCTTTTTGTACTGATGGCGGTGAACTATGCGGCACATTGCGGAATCGTACGCAGGCGTGAGACTTGTCAGAACTTGCATTACGATGAGTGCAACGGGCAGGAAGAATCTGCATCACCGCGTGTAAGGAGAGCAGGGCATATCATCATGATATGTGCGGTCATCTTAGATCTGACAGCACTCGTTTATTTCAAATATATGAATTTCTTTATCACGTCGGTAAATTCTGCGTTTAATGCGAATCACTGCCTTAAGAATATCATGCTCCCGCTTGGGATAAGCTTCATTGTATTTCAACAGATAGGATTTTTGACGAATACATATAGAACATGTTCGATGAAAGAAAAATGCAGTTTTGTCGATTATGTCCTGTTCTCATCGTTCTTTCCATCAATATCGGCAGGACCTATAACGACTGCAGATGAGATGATCCCGCAGTTCGATGCGATCGGAACGAAAAGGATAGACGGAGAGAAATTCGTACGCGGATTTATCTTATTTGTCTTTGGACTTTCAAAGAAAATGCTTTTGGCTGATAAAATCGGTGTTGGTGTCGATTATGGATGGAACAACGAATTGTCGATGCAGGGTCCGAGCTGCTTTATACTTATGCTGCTCTATGCATTTCAGCTGTATTTTGATTTCAGCGGTTACTGTGATATGGGACGTGGTATTGCGCAGATGCTTGGCATGGATCTGCCGGTCAACTTTGATTCGCCTTATAAGGCAGTAAATATCGTCGATTTTTGGAAACGCTGGCATATTACGCTTAGCCGTTTCTTTCGTGATAATGTTTATATCCCGCTTGGCGGGAACCGGAAGGGTAAGGCGCGGACGAACATAAATCTGTTTCTGGTCTATCTGATCAGCGGTTTCTGGCACGGCGCCGGATGGAATTATATATTCTGGGGTATACTGCATGGCATACTCTACGTGCCGACTAAGATATATCTTGCATGGAAGAAGAGTCATACGAGAAACATGCAGAACCGCGGAGCAGGTACTACTCTGCACCGCTTGATTTCTGTAATGCTGACGTTCCTGTACACTTCATTTGCCTGTATATATTTCAGAGCACCTTCGGTTGCTTCAGGAAACGGGATGATCATGAGGATGTTCGACGGATATCCTCTTGTTGACAGAGGACTGGGAAGATCGTTTAATACAGGTGTTTTGTGGTACGTACTGAAAATATTGCACATTGACGGGTATGCGATGAGCGATTATCTGATAATGTATGCGTTTCTGGCAGTATCTTTTTTAGTCATATTTGTTTTGAAGAGAAATGCAGCGGAATATGCGAAGAAGGTCAGACTGAACTTCGGGACAGCACTTGTTTTTGCAGTTATGCTTGTCATATGTATAATGTCGATGTCAAATGTAACTTCTTTTATTTACTACAAGTTCTGAAAACGCGTTATACGATGCGAGTGTATAGTACCGAAAATAGATATCCAGGGAGAGAATTAGAGCAACAATATGAAAGATGATCATAGATTTAGAAAATGGATGATATGGTGCATTTCTATCGTGGCGGTTTTGCTTGCTGTATGTGCGGCAGCAGTTGTAATCATCGACCCTTTCTTTCATTTTCATGCTCCGGTAAAGGATTTTCCGTATGTGATCGATAATCAGCTGAGTCAGAATCCGGGGCTTGCCAGACATATGAAATATGACAGCGTGATAACAGGGTCATCGATGACAGCGAATTTTGATACCGATTGGTTTGAGGAAGATATGAATCTGGACACGCTGAAACTGACCTGTAACGGTGCATATCCGAAGGACATATCAAATATGCTTGAGAAGGTCTATGAGAGCGGGAACAGTGTAAAAACGGTGTTTGCGAGCCTTGATATTGAGACGTTTACGGCAGATACGGAAGAGGTCAAATATCCGGTGCCGGAATATCTGTATGACGATAATCCGTTTAATGATGTGAAGTATCTTTTTAACAGTGATGTTATAACGGAATATATAATCAAACCGCTCATCGTGCACGAACCGACAGACATGACAGATATGTATGCCAGCTGGTGGACACCGGAATATTATGATGAAGCGAAGGTTGTGGGAGCGTACGAGATACCTCAGAGTGCGGCTGCAAAATCCGCAGATTGTTATAATGCAGGAACGCTGGCTAATCTCGATGCGAATATCTGCCCTTATATAGAAGCTCATCCGGAGACTGATTTTTATCTGTTCTTCCCGGCATACAGCGTTCTTTTCTGGAATGATATGAAGTCGGGAAATGAAATAGATGCGCGCATGAATGAATATTGCGTCATTGCCGACAGACTGCTTAAGTACGATAATGTGAAACTGTTTTTCTTTGCAGATGATGAAAATGAGATAACAGATCTGGACAATTATGCGGATGAGATCCATGCAAAACCTGAGTGGAGCAGATATATGACAAAATGCTTTGCAGACGGTACAGACAGGGTGAAGAGTTATGATGAGACACATGAACACACGGAGCACCTGAAGAAGATAATAGAGGATTATGATTACGATTTTTTGTTCAAAAGATATGGAAAATGATAGCGGGTTAAGTGATAGTATCAATCAGCTTTCTTAAACTTTTATTAAGCGGTGGAAAGCGGCTGTCATGATATGGTAAAATATCTAAGATAATGATG
>JAGPKJ010000083.1 GCA_018053995.1 Lachnospiraceae bacterium
TGTAAGATAATACTCATCAAGAAGGATCCTCATAAGTTCAGGAATCGTGACTGTCGGATGTGTATCATTGAGCTGGAATACGACTTTCTGCGGCAGTTTGCGAATACTCTTGTGAGAACGCATATATTTGTCGACAGCTTCCTGAACAGAAGCCGATACAAAGAAATACTGCTGCTTAAGTCTCAGTTCCTTTCCTGCATAGTGATTATCATTAGGATATAAGACCTCAACGATATTTCTTGCGAGGTTGTCCTGTTCGACAGCCTTCTCATAATCGCCTTTGTCAAATGAATCAAGTTTAAAGCACTCTACCGGTTCTGCATCCCAGATCCTGAGTGTATTGATCATTCCATTGCCGTATCCAACTATCGGAATATCATATGGTATCGCTCTTACAGACCTGTAATTCTCCTGAGTATATACATTTCTTCCATTCTCATCTGGCTTCACTACGACATTTCCGCCAAACTTTACCGTCTTTGCATATTCAGGTCTGCGAAGTTCGATAGGATTACCGTTCGCCAGCCAGTCATCCGGCTCCTCGATCTGATATCCATCACGTATCACCTGCTTGAACATTCCGTATTTATACCTGATACCGCAGCCGTAAGCGCAGTATCCGAGTGTCGCGAGCGAATCCATGAAACATGCCGCCAGACGACCAAGTCCGCCATTTCCAAGCGCGGCATCCGGTTCCTGATCTTCAATAACATTAAGATCGAGCCCCAGTTCATCAAGTGCTTCAGATACCTGTTTATAGGCTTTCAGATTGATGATGTCATTGCCCAGTGCGCGTCCCATCAGAAATTCCATCGACATATAATAAAGAGTCTTTGGATCCTGCTTCTCAAATTCCTTCTGCGTTGTCATCCAGTGATCTACGATCGCATCCTTGATCGAATATGCTACAGCCTGAAATATCTGCTGCGAGGTTGCTTCATCCAAGGTTTTTCTGTACAGTGTCTTAACATTATATATTACACTGCGCTTGAACAGCTCCTTATCAAACGATACATTTTCAGAAATTCGCTCCACACCCTTTTTCGCCATAGAATTCCTCCAATTCCTTTTGTAAGACCTACACAGCCTGATTTCTCAGGTTTCACCCACTGTCTTTCAACTGTTTATTTTCTTTACGCCTATCGTTACATCCTCTCCGTTGATGTTCCATTCTTTCGAATTTTCGCATGAACCATCGAAGCTTATCGAGTCAGCGAGAACCTTTGTGCTTATCGCATTCTCATTTTTCTTAACGACTTCAGCAAGCTTTTCATTGCCTGTTATCGTTACATTTATACGATCCATAACTTCAAATCCTGAATCTTTTCTCATAGTCTGGACTTTGCTTATGACTTCTGCGACAAATCCTTCTTCAATGAGTTCAGGTGTAAGGTTTGTATCAAGTACAACTGTAACATACTGATCTGCTTCTGTCACGAAGCCTTCCTTCTGTGAAACATCGATAAGAAGATCCTCTTTAGTGAGTTCGACAGGTGATCCGTTAACATCAAACTTTATCGCTCCGTCAGTATTCAGGTCGTTCATAGCCTTTGTTCCGTCCATTGAAGCAAGGTACTTCTGAATACCGCCAAGAAGCTTTCCGTATTTAGGTCCGACTGTACGAAGCTGTGGCTTAAATGTATAGCTTGTGAGATCGCTGACATCATCACGGAACTCAACATTCTTCACATTAAGTTCTTCGCGTATGATCGCTTCAAAATATTCGCTCAGATCACTGTCAGCCTTTACTACCATAGACGCAACCGGCTGTCTGTTCTTGATGTTCGCTTCATTACGTGCCGCACGTCCGAGTACGACGATCTCAAGTGATTCTTCCATGTTCTTCTCAAGCTCTTTATCTATGAGCTTTGCATCTGAAACAGGATAATCACAGAGATGTATGCTCTTCGGCGCATCCTTGTCAATGCTGCATACAAGGTTCTGATATATCTCTTCAGTCATGAACGGGATCATCGGAGCCGCGCACTTTGTGATGTTCACAAGTGCTGTATAAAGTGTCATGTAAGCATTGATCTTATCCTGCTCCATGCCCTTAGCCCAGAAACGTTCACGGCAGCGGCGCACATACCAGTTGCTCATCTCATCGACGAAGTTGTCAAGAACTTTCGCAGCTTCTGGAATCCTGTAATTTGCCAGATTATCATCTGTTTCCGCAATAGCTGTATTGAGCTTTGAAAGAAGCCATTTATCCATTACCGGAAGCTTGTCATAATCAAGCGTATGCTTCATAGGGTCGAACTGGTCGATCTCAGCATAAAGGATATAGAATGCATACGTGTTCCAAAGTGTTCCGAGGAACTTGCGCTGTCCTTCCTGTACGGCTTTGCCATGGAACTTATTCGGGAGCCACGGTGCCGAGTTGATGTAGAAATACCATCTGATAGCATCTGCTCCGTATGTATCAAGCGCTTCCATCGGGTCTACCGCGTTGCCCTTTGATTTGCTCATCTTCTGACCGTTCTCATCAAGAACGAGTCCCAGAACGATTACGTTCTCATAAGGCGATTTGTTAAATAAAATAGTAGATTCAGCCATCAGCGAATAGAACCAGCCTCTGGTCTGATCGACTGCTTCGGAGATGAACTGTGCCGGGAACTGCTTCTCAAATACTTCCTTATTTTCAAATGGATAATGATGCTGTGCAAACGGCATTGCGCCTGAATCGAACCAGCAGTCGACAACTTCCGGTACTCTCTTCATCACGCCGCCGCACTTCGGGCACTTGCATGTGATCTTGTCGATATAAGGGCGATGAAGCTCTACCGTCTGCGCGGCAGGATCACCGCTCAGCTTTTCGAGTTCTTCTCTTGAACCTACGCACACACGCTCGCCGCAGTCCGGGCATTCCCATACCGGAAGAGGTGTGCCCCAGTATCTGTTTCTTGAGATTCCCCAGTCCTGGATATTCTCAAGCCAGTTACCGAAACGTCCCGAACCGATCGTCGGCGGAATCCAGTTGACAGTCTGGTTATTCTTAACAAGGTCATCGCGGACATCCGTCATCTTGATGAACCATGATTCTCTTGCATAGTAAATAAGAGGAGTGTCGCATCTCCAGCAGAACGGATAATCATGCTCGAATTTCGGCGCGTCGTAAAGCTTGCCTTCTTTTTCAAGGTCTTCAAGTACCATCGGATCAGCCTTCTTTACGAAGACTCCGGCATAAGGTGTCTCAGGTGTAAGGTCTCCCTTTCCATCAACGAACTGAACAAAAGGAAGATCGTATTTACGTCCTACATTTGCATCATCTTCACCAAATGCAGGAGCGATATGAACGATTCCGGTACCATCTGTCATTGTGACATACGTGTCACAAGTTACGAAGAAGCCCTTCTTATGCTGCTTGTCAGCGCATGCTTTAGCACATGCATAGAGAGGTTCATATTCCTTATGTTCAAGGTCACTGCCCTTATATGTCTCAAGGACTTCATAAGCAGGAGCATCATCTTTTGCAAGTCTTCCAAGAACCGTATCAGCAAGAGCCTGCGCAAGATAATATGTATATCCGTCAGCAGCCTTCACCTTAACGTATGTCTCGTCAGGGTTCACGCAGAGCGCAACATTTGAAGGAAGTGTCCAGGGTGTTGTCGTCCATGCAAGGAAATAAGCATCTTCGCCTGTCACTTTAAAACGTACGACTGCAGAGCGTTCCTTGACAGCCTTATATCCCTGTGCTACTTCGTGTGATGAAAGCGGCGTTCCGCAGCGAGGGCAGTAAGGAACGATCTTGAAGCCTTTATAAAGAAGACCTTTATTCCATATCTCTTTGAGAGCCCACCACTCAGACTCGATATAGTTGTCATCGTATGTGACATACGGGTGCTCCATATCAGCCCAGAAACCTACGGCATCCGAGAACTTCTCCCACATGCCCTTGTATTTCCATACAGATTCCTTGCACTGTTTGATGAACGGCTCCATGCCGTATTCTTCTATCTGATCCTTGCCGTTGAGTCCAAGCTTCTTCTCAACTTCAAGTTCTACCGGAAGACCATGTGTATCCCAGCCGGCTTTTCTCGGAACATAATATCCCTTCATAGTGCGGTATCTCGGGATCATATCCTTTATGACACGCGTCTCCACATGTCCGATATGAGGCTTGCCGTTTGCTGTCGGCGGTCCGTCATAGAATGTATATGTCGGTCCCTCCTTGCGGTTCTCCATGCTCTTCTCGAACACATCGTTGTCCTGCCAGAACTTGCATGTCTCTTTCTCTCTGTCTACAAAATTCAGGTTCGTGTCGACTTTCTGATACATACTGTCTTCCTCCTACTTTTCCTCACATACCGTTCGGAGCTTTGCTCCTCACTGTCGCGATGCTCGTCAAGGTTCCATTCGTGCAAGCACGATGGAACTTTTCCTCGCTATACGCACACGTTCGGAGCTTTGCTCCTCACTGCCGCGATGCTCGTCAAGGTTCCATTCGTGCAAGCACGATGAACTTTTCCTCGCTATACGCACACGTTCGGAGCTTTGCTCCTCACTGCCGCGATGCTCGTCAAGGTTCCATTCGTGCAAGCACGATGGAACTTTTCCTCGCTATACGCGCAAAAACCCCGTCCTGTAAAAGGACGGGGTTAATATCCGTTACCACCTGTTACGATACGTACATTCATACGCTTCTCTATAACGCAGATCCTGCGGCGGGGCTTACTGGTCAAATGATAATATGTAAATGTCAAATCTTCCAAATTGAAACAGAACAATTCGGCACATCATATCATTCATAATGTTCAGCCTGCGGCTCAGAAGTGATCTTCATCTCCCGATCATGCACCGCTTCTCACCATTCGCGGCTCTCTGCTGCATATACGGAAGGCTACTGTCTTCATCAACGCCTTTGCAGTTTATTGTAGGTGCCGCGCATCCGATTGTCAAGCAGGCGCAGTAGAAATGATTCTGACAGCAGCCGAAGCTACAATGATTCTGGCGTGTGATCTCTGATCCTGAATATAATGCAAATGGATGTTCACTTCGTGTTAACTATTGTCGCACTGTATAGCTGTATGAGCTTCTCCGGTCCATAATAATCGAGTGATGTGTCGATTGTCTGACCTGGCGCGATCATAAACTCATAATGCTTTCCTTTATACATAAACTTCACTTTGACAGTTATATCGCGCTTATTCGCAAGTGCTTCAAAGAATGATTTCGGCAGTGAATCCCAATATCCTATATCTACGGTTATCGTCTGTCCGGATTTTGCACGCAGTATCTGCTTTGTGCGTTCGTACATACAGCGGCCATAATCATCCTTGATAGCAGGTATCACCTGCGATGAACGGATATTGCCACACTTCGTGCATTTCTCTACGAGAAGACCAGTCTCATACTCTGTGGGTTCATTCTCGACCATCCACTCGTAATTGTGATCACAGATCGTTCCAGATGCGTGTGAAGTAGCATCTATATAAAGCGTCTTCGCAGCTACTGTACCTATTAAGTAATTTGGGTAATAATATGAATACACCGGATCTGTCCCCGTCTGTGCCCAAATCACTGCTCCTAAGGTATCTTTTGCAGCGTTATAAGAAAGACTTCCCTTTACTAAAGCGTTAGATGTAGCAGGAAATATGCAAGCTGCACACCAATTGCCAGTTGCATAGAGTGTGCCGCCAGTTATTGATATCCCATGTATTTCCTCGCACCCTATTCCTGTTAATCCAGTTCCTACTGCACTAACGGTTCCACCCAATACTTTCAATGTACTAACACCTATTGCTTTTGATCCTTGAGCATTCACATTACCGCTATTTATTGTAATACTATCTCCAGCAAATCCTTGCGATTCAAATCCAGTTGAATCAACATTCAATACACCATCACCATTAATGTTCAGATTTGGATTTGATGACAGTGCAATCCCATAATCCACTGAAGAACTAATATTATTAGTTCCATGAAAAATTAAATTAGCAACGTGATGCATATATATTGTAGCATCATCACCAGCATAGCTTGCATCAAAATTATTCAGCGTAAGCGTTTAACCATCAAAATATGCATATCTTCCATCATCGGGTTTGTCCGTTCCGACTTCATAATTAATATTCATGTATTTACCCTTCGGCAGATTATTATTGCTGATTTTCACATATGGGTCTGCCGCCATTGCTTTCCGTGCTGGCAGCATGCATAAGATCATCACACTGATCACTACAAATACTATCGACCATATCCTCTTTTTCAATTTCAATCCCTCCATTTTTCTATTCGCGTTTCTTGTTAATATGAACTTTCCGCAGACGATTTTGCGAAGTCTGTTTTAGGGTTCTCAAGTGATTTTAACTTACTTCATTTGCTGTCAGATTCCAATACTTTCAGCGCGAACAGCAGGTTTTTTACTCGAATAGCATGTTATTGTAAACCAATTGGCAATCTTATGTAAACTCGGAGCGAAATTGTACTATCACATACATTCTATTTTCCATGCTTGTTGATATCGCGTCTCACTTCTGAGCTTTTTCTCCCTTGTCGGAGCTTGTTTTGATGTTATAATCATCTGAAGAGAACGCTCCATCATAATGGTTCTCTGCATTTAACTGATATTACTTTTCGAAAGGACTGCATTTATGGATATAGAGATACTTGAGCTTATAGACGGCGCAAAGCGCGCATCGGGACTCACCGTGATAATAGACGTGTTCAGAGCATTCTCGCTCGAAGCATACCTGTACAGCCGCGGAGCCGCAGGGATAGTGGCGGTCAGTTCGCTTGAGACCGCTTTCAAGCTGAAAGAAGAGAATCCTGACAGCATACTTATAGGCGAACGCGGCGGCGCAATGTGCAAGGGCTGTGACTATGGCAATTCTCCGTCGCAAACGCTTGATGCAGATGTTCGCGGAAAGCAGATCATCCACACGACAGGTGCGGGCACTCAGGGAATAATAAACGCTACAGGCGCTGATGAGATAATAACCGGAAGTCTCGTGAATGCTTCTGCAGCAGCATCATATATCACCATGAAAAATCCATCACACGTATCGATAGTCGCAATGGGAAATGCCGGCGTGAAGAGAGCCCGCGAAGATGTTATCTGTGCAGAATATATACGTTCGCTAGTAGCCGCAGATTCATACGATATCGACGGCCAGATATCAACGCTCCGTGAAAACGGCGGCGCGCATTTCTTTAACCCGGAAACACAGAAAATCTTCCCGAAGGAAGATTTTCTAATGTGCACCAGGCACGATATATTTGATTTTGTGATACATGCAGAACGTGCAGGCAACGATATGTGCCATATGCTGAGGTCAGATATTTCACATATCTGACACGTTCTATCCTAATAATTCATGTGTTTTCGTGAAGCTGACAGCAATATTCCAATGGTCTTGTAAAGCATTATCTTTCCCAATATGCTCTCTCTTTCCAGAATCTCACTTTCAGGCTTTGCTCATCTCGTCAAGCAGACCGATCTTCATATCATACAGTTCTCTTGAAAGATCGACATATACTTTGTGCGGATTCACAAGACGCCTTGTCTCATCCCACAGAGTATCCTGCTCTTTAGCGCAGTAATCGCGGATATCCATTGTTGCAGGCGATTCGTAGCACTTCTTGCCATCCTTAAAGATCGGTATCATAAGATCTCTGAGCTCATATGTACCGGGTTCAAGCTTCGTCTTCTTCCAAGGTTCAAGCGGATCGAACAGAAGCAGCGGCTCGTTTTCATTGTAATGCTCATGTTCAAGACAGATAAGATCTGCTTTTATCTTATGTGAATCCTTCTCATATACACGAACGATCTTCTTATTTCCCGGATTAGTGACCTTCTCGGAATTCTCGGAAAGCTTGATCTTAGGAATAAACTTGCCATCGCTGCCCATTACCGCAGCAAGCTTATATACACCGCCAAATGACGGGCAGTCCCTTGATGTTATAAGGCTTGTTCCGACTCCCCATGAAGTTATCTTGCAGCCCTGTTCCTTAAGACTGTCAATAAGGTATTCATCAAGATCGTTTGACGCAGATATTATCGCATCCGGGAATCCGGCATCATCAAGCATCTTACGGGCTTTCTTCGACAGATATGCAAGATCGCCGCTGTCAAGTCTTATTCCGTAGCCCTTGAGTTTGACTCCCTCTTCTTTCATTTCCTTAAATACACGTATCGCATTCGGTACACCGGATTTCAGCGTATCGTATGTATCTACAAGAAGTATGCATGCATTCGGATAAAGCTCAGCGTATTTCTTGAACGCCGTGTATTCATCCGGAAAACTCATGATCCAGCTATGTGCATGTGTTCCTTTGACCGGAACATTAAAGAGCTGTCCGCAAAGTACATTTGATGTTCCGACACAGCCTGCGATAACTGCTGCTCTCGCACCGTACGTTCCTGCATCAGGTCCCTGTGCGCGGCGAAGTCCGAACTCCATGATGCCGTCTCCGCGGGCTGCATAGCATACACGTGAAGCTTTTGTAGCGATAAGACTCTGGTGATTGATTATATTGAGGATAGCCGCTTCCATAAGCTGCGCCTGCATTATCGGAGCAACAACTTTCACGAGCGGTTCACGCGGAAATACGACTGTGCCTTCCGGTATAGTATAGATATCTCCTGTAAAATGAAAATTTCTAAGATATTCGAGAAAATCGGGAGCAAAGATTCCCAGGCTTCCAAGATACTTGATATCTTCATCGTTAAAATGAAGTTCTTCAACATACTTGAGCAGCTGTTCTACACCGCACATGATAGCATAGCCGCCATCGGAAGGATTCTTCCTGTAAAACGCATCAAATATGACCGTCTCATTCTGTCCTTCGTTCCTGAAATAACCCTGCATCATCGTAAGCTCATATAGATCTGTAAGCAGAGTCAGGTTCTGTCTGTCCATCTGATCTCCTTCCGCCGTCTATGCGGCACATCCGATTTGACTTAATCTATCGCATCACAAACGTATTAACACTTATGTCCGGTCTTGCTCTATCTTCCCACAAGAAGTGCAAAATAGCCCCATTCCCATATTAGGCTCTTGTATTTTTCCTGCAGATACTCATCTATAT
>JAGPKJ010000084.1 GCA_018053995.1 Lachnospiraceae bacterium
GTCCAGAATAACCTGCTTGGCTATTCTTTCCGTATTACTGTGTTAAAAAAGTTTGTTCTTCGAACTAATTCTTATTAAGAATTTTCGGAGTTGCATTACTGTTTGTTTGTCAAGGTTCATGTTTGCTACGCTTATTTGTTTTGTGCGGCGCAACGATGATTATATTAACACGCATATCAGTATGCGTCAAGAGTATTTCAAAAAAAAAATAAAAAATCTTTTATCAGTGATTTTTTTATGAGATCTTATGAATCAAATGAATCAAATCAACGCCCTATTGCAACCGTTATAACAATAAAGGCGTTGCTTGGTTCTCTACTTTATTTTGCAAAATCAGTTTTTCTATTTAAGATAGTTTTTATGATATATAAGCTTAAATACGAGTACGAATGTCAATAGATCTGAAACAAGCTGGGCGCATAAGACTCCGTTCAATCCCATAATCGTCGGAAGTATACATATAAGTGGAATAAAGAATATGCCTTGTCTGCTTATGCTGAGAATTCCACCCTCTTTTGCACGTCCAAGTGCTAGAAACATAAAGTCATAGACCATCGCGACACCAAATCCGACAAAAGATATAGCATTAAGGAACAGATATCTACTGCCAATATTTATCATCTCTGTGTCAGTCTTGGTAAAAAAGCCTATAAACTGCTTACCGAATATGATAAGACCCACACATACAATGATGCAGAATGCTGTCGACCATTTAAGTGCAAGATGCGTTGCTTTTCTAGCGCGGTCATACTTCTTTGCTCCAAAGTTGTAACCTACAAAAGGCTGATAACCTTTCAGAAATCCGGTGAGCATCATACTTCCAAGAGACAATATGCGGTTTGCAACTCCAATCCCAGCTACTACGGATTCTCCATATATCTTTGCCTTATAATTCGTAAGACTGATTGCAAGACTGCAAAGCAGCTGATAAAGAAGCATTGGAATACCGATCTTGAATATCTCGCTAAGCAGTTTCTTATCCCATTTGAAATTTCTGAAAGAAAATCTGAAATTACTCGTGCCACTCATCATATATACAAGATAGATTCCTAATGTCAGGATTCTTGATATCAAAGTCGCCATCGCTGCACCTGCTACGCCTTTATGAAATACAAGTATAAATACCGGATCAAGTACAACATTAGTGAGACCGCCTGCTAGCATTGAAATCATGGATATCCTTGATGCACCTTCGGAGATTATCATATTATTGACTGCTATATTAAACACGTTAAATATAAGTCCAATGATAAATATGATACTGTATGATCTTGCGTACGGAAGAACTTTTTCCGTTGCCCCTAGGAAAGAAAGAAGTGGATTCAACATTATGAACATGAGTACCGCAAAGATAACTGCCGCAGCCACCGACAATATGATTGTTGTTGAAAAGCATTTATTGCATTCATCATATTCTTTGTTACCCAGATGTCTTGCAAGATACGATGATGCTCCACTTCCAAACAGGAGTCCGATTGCAAGGAATAACAGACTTATCGGAAATGCGACCGACACTGCCGCTACCTGTGTCGTCCCAAGTGTTCCGACAAAATATGTATCAACCAGATTATATAATGCTGATGTCATCATTCCGACCATCGTTGGTATTCCTAGTTTTATTAGTGCCTTGGGCACACTTTCATCTTCCATAAGTTCTCTTTTTGTTTCTTTGTTATTCATTTTTTCTCCCGTTCTTTCTCTCAGTCAGATGCTATTGTTCGCTTTGTCTCAGCGTTCTACTATGCTTTATTGTGTTTAGTTTAGTCAATTTTGTTTATTTTCAGTTCGGTTTATATTGTTTACTGTTAATTATATTAACACTTTAGTAAAAAAAATATAATATACCCTATATTCTATTTTTCACTTAGCCATACATCAAGTGCCTTGTCAAATTCTGTCAACATCCGCTCTGCGGCAGCTGAATTTTCTTCTGGCATACCCTTTAATAACTCAAAAAAATGATTGTTGGCATTTTCATGATATTTCTTATGCCCCTTATATACATCTTTTCCAGCGTCCGTCAGCATTATATTGATCTCAGCGTCAGAAGTCGGTGATACCTGCTTATATACAAGTCCTTTTTTCACAAGTCTATAGATAAGTTGGGAAGCAGCACTCTTCGTCACGCCTCTTATATTTGCAAGAGTCGTAAGATTGATGTGCTCGTGATCTCCAATCGTAGCTATCGTATGGACTTCCACATGCGTAAGTGGAATATTCTTGCTGCCATATATACATGATTTCTTTTCAAACTGCTCATACTTATGTAGTGTTCTCTCCAAAAGCTCTATAAAGTGTCTGTTGTCCTGCATATACTTCCTTTCTGATAAAATATGTTAATGTCATTAACAGTTTATGATATTAACACATTTGAAATTATCTGTCAAGATTTTAGGATTCAAAAGCAATTATTATGGTTTCCCACAGTAATTTTGATAGTAGAAGAACTGTGTATAATCTCATATCATCATTTGAGTTTTATGGATGCTGTGTTGTCTTTACTCTTCATATTGAGGACGATAGAATTTATTGATGCAGTCTTATCTTCCTTTGCCTGAACTATACACGTCATGGTTGCAGAACCGCCTGCAGGCAATGTATCGTTATATGACGCGATGTCATTCGGAACGAGCGTAGTAAGTGCCTGAAACGGACCGTTGTCATCAAGCGTGACTGAGAATGCCGGTGAATACGATGCCATATTAAGTTCAATATCTTTATCTGTAGTATTTGTTGCAGTAAAATTCAGAACAACAAGTTTCTTACCAGGATCTGCATCAAGCGAAAAATACATGCTGTCAATAACGCTGCTGTTATCGCTGGGTGAAAGCTTTTTGTCCGCCGCCGTAGTGCTCTCTTGAGCATCCTGATTCATGTTCGATGCATCATCTGACTTTTCGCCATCGGATGTTCCTTTTTCTTTGGTCTCTGATGCCTTATCTGATATTGTTTCATCTGTATCCGATGAATCTGCCAAAGCGCTTTGTGATTCCGAATCATCTTCTGAAAGATCATCAGGATATGATGAGCAAACGTCAAAATCCCTGAATTCAATATCTACACCTTGAATCCCAAAGAAGTCACTTATACTAGTATCAGTTACAGCTGCTCCATCCGAAGAATTCTTTGATGATGTATCAGCATTTTCTTTGTCTTGTTTTGCACTATTTTTACTATTAACACCTGCTTTTTCATTTGCATGTGCTTTTTCTTCCGCTGCTGCTTCAGACTCTGCTTTCTGCACTTCTTCTGCTGAAAGTATTCTCTCATTACTGCCCTGCGCATGCTTAAGCAAAAGATTTACCGCATACTCAGATATAAGTTCCGTCTGTTCGTCAGACAGATCCGGTATATCCACGAAACCGCATCCTGTCATAAATATCGAACATGATAATAGCACAGCTGATGCTCTGACAAATTTATTACATAACATACATTTTCACCTCACACATCATTCATCATCATCGTTTCGCTCTGCAGCTTTTCTCTGTTTCTTGACAAATTGTTCAGCCTGTTTTTCTTCCTGCACTGTACTTGTCTCCGGATCTGGCGAATCTTTTCTGAATGAGACTTCCATCTGTGGGTATGGAATATTTATTTTGTGCTTCATAAATATGATGTAAACCTCACGATTCAGATCCCTGGAAAGCTGAATACGATTCTTCTCTGAACATTTTGCTACTATCCGTATCGATACTCCGCTGTCACCCAGAGTAGCAACTCCTTTGTAAAAAGGTCCTTCTTCTATCGATGAAAGTCTGCTCTTTATACCTGGAAACTCTTCATTAAGGACTGCTTCTATATGTTCAATGTCTTCTCCATAATCAACATTTACATCACAGACTGCATACGAGTGACGTCTCGTCATGTTTATTATACTGTTTATACTGCTGTTATTAAATATCTTTATATTTCCCGAAGCATCTTCTATCTTTGTCGTACGTAATCCTATCTCCAGAACCTGTCCACGGAAATCGCCGATAGTGACTATATCTCCAACTCTGAAAGCTCCCTCAAAGACAATCGATAAACCGGCAAGCAGATCGCTTATAAGGCTCTGTGCTCCTAAACCTACGACAACTGACATTATACCTGCCGAAGTGAGCAGTGATGCTGCATTAAGTCCAAGCATATACAGACAGTAAAACAATCCTCCTATAATACTCCCATATCGTACGATCGATTCTGTGATATGACCGATTGTTTCCGCCCGCGTACCCATGCTGAAAGTGATTCTGTCTAATACGAACTTAATGAACCATGTTACAACAACGATAGTAAGCATAGTCATAACACATGCCGAAAATGCAAATATGTTTGCACCTCTGTCCCAGTCACCACTCATGATATATGGAATAAGAAAACCGGCATCTGCATTACTTTTTGCTCTGATTACCATTATAAAAAGATATACTACGAAAATCCCCAGATATATTTTTACTACTGTGCCGAATTTCTGCTCAGGACTCATGCTTTCCCACGGCACAATATCATTACCCCATCGTGCTTCTACCGCTTTGATCCGTTTTTTTCTTCCAGACATCATTTCCACTGTTATTATCTGGCTACCGCTATTGTATTTCTTTGTCTTGCCTTTTTCGCTTCTTTTCTTTCTATTGTTTTCACTTTCATTGATCAGTTCAGAAAACATTTTTTCCAGATCATCGCTGCTTACCGCTAGCATCAGAAACAGAGCAAACATGAATACTGCACTGATGATTATCGTCCAAAATGTTATTTTATTACGTTCTTTGTACATGCTTCCGACCGGTATCGACGAAGATACATAGATTCCATCGATCAGTCTTACGTCATCAAATATCTGCTGCCCGCCAGTGCGCCTAAATCCGCAGTACTCGCCTGTAAATGCACTATTCTTCAGTCCTGCCACTGATGCAGGTTTCCCTATTTCCCTCGAATTTGGTGAATAGATTACCGTATGGTCATCGTCGTCTTTAAAAGCATACATGCTTCCGCCGCCCGCAACGGGCATACCTGCAAGCACATGCGCTACTTCTGTGCTTTTCTTTACATCATCGAGTCTCTCCGGAAGTACACATATCTGTATCAACGAATCATGCTTTTTTATCTGATTCTTTCCGTTTTCATTCTTGTTCCCAGCAGGTTTATTCTGTGCGTCATAATCTTCCTTTGATGTATAGCATGTGTTTCCGTCAGCATCTACATATGTATAATAATTATACCTGCAACCAATATACTGCGAAAGAACTCCCTGCTCATTTTCCTGTGCTTCCTGAACATATGTCCTTTCCTTTGCCTCAAGTACATTTCTGAATGGATATGACTGGTCTTTCTTATTAGTGCTTAATGCAAAATACCAAAGATCATCATTAGCTGCCACCGTATGTCCGTCATCATTGAAGACAAGAATCTCATCTATTGCAAATTCTTTGCACATTTTCTGAAGGATCGGAGAATTCGCTATTGAGTATTCCTGATTGTCATTCTCATCTTTAACGTATTCGATAGTGCCATCTTTGTTTTCTTTTGTCACACTATGAATATCATCTTCTCCATAATCGCCATAATACAGTTTTTCCGGCTGTTCCTCCAAAAGGAATGATATCATAAGCGCCTTGGATTCAAACTGTTTATCATAATATTTTGATATAGCTGATGTAGCGCCTTTGTTAAGTTTAAGGTTCTTCTTCGCCTCTTCCATCTGCGTATAAGACTGTGACCTAACCCTCGATATAGCATTCATTGTCTGTGTATACATAGAAACAAGACCAATAACGATAATTCCGGTCAGAAAGACCGGAAGAATCTTTTTCCCAATGCAATCGCTATAATAATACTCTTTATTTAATATTGAAATAAGATGCTTGTGTTCTGTCGTCTTATTTCTCAATATAAGATCATGTCCCAGTATCAATGAATATGAAAGCATAAGCAGGGCAAATGTAAGAAAAATGAATGCTGACCAGATTGCTGCCGGCATTCCGGCATTCATATCCGACATCGGTACCGCTATCACAAATAATGCATTTTCCCCATATACTGATGAAGAACGGACTTTTGTTGTACAGAAATAATCTATTCCAAAAATTGTCTGTATCCCAGAATATCCATCTTTGAGCGAATCCGTGGAAAGCCCGCTTTCATTGATGCTTTTACCCGTATACTCATTATCTCCATTAACAAAATAACTGAATTTATCTGTTTCCCCATCTACGACAAACACAAATCCACTTGTTCCGGCTTTTACGCCTCCGATTATCCTGTCTACATCATCAAGTGAAGCGATTTCCTTTTCAAGCACGTCACAATCATTCCATGTCACAAGACGGTACTGTTTCTTTGAATCATCATCCTTTATACTGCTGCTGAACAGATAGTATGACCTGCCTGTGCTGTCCTTGGATGGTGTCCTTGTATATCCGTCGTTTATGAGTTCATTATAACTTTTTCGCCCAAGTATCGTATCAGAAGAGATATTCTGCCCGTTCATGTCCTTTCCGCAACTCAGGACGACTTTCCCGTTCTTATCTACTACCATAAGTATCTCTGCACTTATCGCATTATACAGTTCTTTGAATGCTTCATCTCTATCCGTGCTCTCCATCTTCATGATAGTTGTCAATTTGTCATATGTAAGCACACCAGTCATAGATGATACTGCCGAACTGTTAAGCTCGTTATAGTGATCGGTCAGCATTTTAACTGTTTTTTCATTATCGTCAAGCGTCGCGAACATTTCATCCAAAAGCGTATTACTGTTATTCGTCTGCCTTGTCTTCGAAGCATTTGACTGCATATATACAAACAGGAAAACTATAACAGCCATTCCCGCGATAATAGTCAGAAAATGAAATGCGATTCTGATATATATCTTTAATTTATGTGATCTGCTCATGAGATTCTTTCCCCTCAAAAAATTTAAATCAAACTATTTTATAACAAGGACATTATCTGCCTGTCCACTTCTTTATCATACTGATCTCAGTCTTATATCCTTCATCATCCTGCGGAGTCTCCAAAATAAATGGACGTCCCTGAAGCGCCGGAAGCATAACGACCCGTTTTAGCGCATCTGCGCCAATGTGTCCCTGACCTATCTTCTCATGTCTGTCCTTATGTGCTCCAAGATCATTCATACTGTCATTTATGTGAACTGCCTTTAATCTCTCAAGCCCTATCACTCTGTCAAATTCGCTTACGACATCATCAAGATGATTCACTATGTCATAACCGCCATCCCAGATATGGCATGTATCAAGGCATACTCCAAGTTCATCGGGATGTCCTGACATATCGATAATGCTCCTTATCTCTTCAAATGACCTTCCGATCTCTGAGCCCTTCCCTGACATCGTTTCTATAAGGATCTGTGTCGTATTCTCCTTAGGCTTGACGTCAAGAATCCTCTCGAGCATATCTGAGGTAAGGCGGATTCCTTCTTCGGCGCCTTGCCCCACATGACTGCCCGGATGAAAATTATAAAAATTGCCCGGAAGATATCCCATCCTTTCAATATCCTCTTGCATAGTGTCAAATGCGTATTTACGAAGTTCCGGTTTCTCCGCGCACGGATTCATCGTGTATGGCGCGTGCGCTACAAGTTTTCCAAAGCTGTTCTCCTTCATGATCTTAAGAAGTTTGTCCATATCATTTTTATCAAGATCCTTTATCGAACCTCCACGTGGATTTCTCAGGAAGAAAGCAAATGTGTCGCCTCCAAATTCAAGCATTTTATTTCCCATTGCTTCATATCCTTTTGATACAGAAAGATGACATCCAATATTTATCATTCTATTCCCCTTATTCTTCTATCATTCAATTATATTTTAAGTACTCACATCATACTTTTTTTGTATTTCAACTATCTTGTATTTTCTCCTCTGCTATAATAAACTGAAAGACATTATAGGAGGAAAATCAAATGGCTATTCTTGCTGATTGTCATATGCATTCATCTTTTTCCGGCGACTCAGAAACCCCAATGGAAGAAATGGCTGACCGTGCCTGCTCTATCGGACTTAAAGATATCTGCTTCACAGAGCACATGGATCTCGATTATCCCGAAGGCACCGGTGATGATGAAAAACTGCCTCCAGACTGTTTTGAAGTCGATATGTCAAAATACTCTGATAAAATATCGCATGTACAAACTGAATATTCAGGCCGCCTTAATATCGGCTATGGTCTTGAATTTGGTCTATGTCGTGGTCTTGAAGACAGATATGCAAAGATTGCATCTTCATACGACCTCGATTTCATAATCGGTTCCACTCATCTCTGCCATAACAAGGATATTACATGGCCATCATTTTGGGCTCTCGGTGATGAGACCGAACTGTTTCAAGATTACTTTGAAGAATCACTTTCCAATATAACCAGCTATACAGATTTTGATACATACGGTCATCTCGACTATGTTGTCAGATATGCACCTTGCAAGGAAAAAAACTATAGTTATTCAAGATATTCTGACACAATCGATGAAATCCTGAAGCGATTAATCTCTTTAGGAAAAGGACTTGAGTTAAACACTAAAGGAAAACGATGCGGTCTTAGTGAAATGAATCCCTGTACCGACATTCTCCGCAGATACAAAGATCTTGGCGGTGATATCGTAACTATTGGATCTGACGCACATGTACCATCCGATGTTGGCGCGCTTCTGGATAATGCCGGTGAAATATTAAGTTCATGCGGTTTCAGATACTATGCCGTCTATCATAAACGTAAACCCGAAATGCATAAGATCTGATGATTAAATATTATCCTCTCGGATGCGCCTTATTGTACACTTCTCTTATATGCTTCTGATTGATATTTGCATAGATCTGTGTCGTTGAGATATCTGAATGTCCAAGCATCTCTTGAACACTTTTCAGATCAGCACCGTTTTCAACAAGATGTGCCGCAAATGAATGCCTCAGAGTGTGTGGCGTAATATCATCAGTTATACCTGCCTTTTTTGTATAAAACTTTATAAGCTTCCAAAAGCCCTGTCTGCTC
>JAGPKJ010000017.1 GCA_018053995.1 Lachnospiraceae bacterium
CAGGTTCGACATTCCGGCAATACCGGATCCCCCTGATATAAAGCCTATCCCCATCGGTCCTTCTGTTATTATCTCCTTGATATTTTTACCCTGGTAAATAAGATCGCACAGATTATGCTTCGGAACGGCACCGAACATTATCTCTATATTTGCCAGTCCAAAATCCGCATCAAGTATGACTACCCTCTGATCCATCTTTCTGAACTGTATCGCGAGATTGATCGCCGTATTTGATTTTCCGACTCCGCCCTTTCCGCTCGTGACCGTTATGACTCTTGCAAGCGGACGCTGCGGCTGACTGCTGGCCTTGATTATATTTCTTAACTGTTCTGCCTGATCCATCGCGTATCTCCGAAATAAACTGCTTTATTATGATGATATCTTTCCACCAAGTAGTAGTTTTACTGTCTTCTGAGGATTAAATACATCTATATCGTCCGGTACATTCTGTCCATCTGTAACATATGATATCGACGCACCTGTATGAAGCTTCAGATTGAAAAGACTTCCAAGTGTCGTTGTCTCATCAAGTTTGGTAAATATCAGCTTATAATCTGTGATCTTTGAATATGTGTCCGAAATGCTTATCAGATCGCGGTATTTTGTCGTTGCGCTCAGGACAAGATATACCTCCTTCTCCGCAAGACCATCAACGGAATGAACTATAGAGTTCATATTCTCGCGCTGTTTTTCATTCTGATGTGAATGACCTGCCGTATCTACCATTATATAATCATAATCCTTAAAATCCCTTAACGCCTTCTCGACTTCCTCAACTGTATATATGACACGGCATGGTACCTCAAGTATATCCGCATATGTCCTTAGCTGTTCAGCTGCCGCTATCCT
Organism: Lachnospiraceae bacterium; assembly: GCA_018053995.1. Taxonomy (GTDB): domain Bacteria; phylum Bacillota; class Clostridia; order Lachnospirales; family Lachnospiraceae; genus JAGPKJ01. Next base: position 850 of record JAGPKJ010000017.1, read on the forward strand.
GTATGTATCCGCAGTAAGCAGTGCGACCTTCTTCTTTTCGCCAACGCTGAAACTTGATGCGAGTTTTGCGATCGTCGTAGTCTTTCCGACACCTGTAGGTCCAATGAAGAAAACTACCTTTGGTCCCTGCTTTGCCGGCATTATCCCCGACGGCTGTCCAAATTTGAGTATCATTTTCTGGTAGACCTCAGCGAGTGCATAGTCAAATGGAATCCCCGGCTTGTTAATCTTTGATATCTCATCGATGACCTGATTCGCATACAGTTCATCTACTTCATTACTTATCATCGTATTATATAAAAGTTTTGCAAATTTAAGGAGTTCAGGATCAGCCTCTTCATTCTGCTCACTTTCTTTATTTTTTTTGACAGATGTTTCATTAACGTCGTTTATGCTCAGATCTTCTGCCGGCTGTTTTTCATCCAGAATATCACGTCTGTTCTCTATGTCACTTATACGGCGTGACGCACTTACTGATTCTTTTTTCACTTCCGGCGCAGTCTCCTGGTGAAGTCTTGAAGCAGCTTCTATGCCGGAACGGACAGGTGTTCCCGCTTTTACGTCTTCATTCTGCTTCACGACCCTGTCTATCGCTGAAAGAGCTTCTCTTACATTCTCATCAGATTTTTCGCGTGCACGCTCCTGAATATTCTCTCTCTCATTTTCTTCTTCAAGAGCGACTGTCACTTCACACATAGCAGGCTTAAAGAATCCCAGTATCCCTCTCTTTTTTACACTGCGGACATTCATAACAACAACATTTGTCCCGAGTTCTTTGCGAGCTGTCTGTGTCGCGTCTTCTTCATTTTTCCCCATAAATTTCTTAATGATCATCTTAGGTCCCCTTAACCTTCAAGCGAGATCATGCCTACTGACTGAAGTTCGACATCTGATTCGATCTCATTATATGAAATGACTACAAGATCCTTGTGATAATCCTGCGTAAGTTTCTTAAAGTATATACGAACTATCGGCGAAGTGACTACAATCGGGTTCTTGCCAAGGTTCTCAAGTTTCTTTATCTGTTCGCCCGTAACTTTCATTATCTTCTTTGTCTTGTCAGGATCAAGTGTGATATATGCTCCCTGCTCTGTCTGTTTCACATTTGCCATGATCTCCTGCTCGAGTTTCGGATCGAGTGTGATCACGCTGGTCGTTTCATTTGGCTGAAAATACTTGTTCGATATTGCGCGCTTCAGGCTCTGCCTTACATATTCAGTAAGTATGTCTGTATCACGCGTAGTCGGCGCATAATCCGCAAGTGTCTCAAATATCGTCAGAAGATCTCTTATTGATATTCCTTCACTAAGCAGGTTCTGCAATACCTTCTGTACTTCTCCAAGTCCAAGCAGTTTCGGAACAAGTTCATCAACGATGGCAGGGTTCGATTCTTTCAGGTTATTTATCAGGTTCTGAACATCCTGTCTCGTAAGAAGCTCAGCGATGTGTTCTCTTATTACCTCTGTAAGATGTGTCGCGATTATCGACGGGGGATCTACTACTGTATATCCAAGACTTTCCGCACGTTCTCTTTGTCCCTCGGTTATCCATATCGCAGGCAGGTGGAATGACGGCTCAAAAGTCGGTATACCGGTTATCTCTTCCTCAACATATCCGGGGTTCATCGCCATGTAATGATCAAAAAGGATCTCTCCTTCGCTGACCTGCACACCTTTTATTTTAATAATATACTGATTCGGATTCAACTGTATATTATCACGAAGTCGAATTATTGGAACAACAGTACCAAGTTCAAGTGCTATCTGTCTTCTTATCATTACTACACGATCAAGAAGATCTCCGCCCTGATTAGCATCTGCCAGCGGGATGATTCCATAACCAAACTCGAGCTCAATCTGATCGACCTGAAGGAGACTTGTGACATTTTCGGGCTGTCTGACCTCTTCCGCTGCCTGTTCTTCCGTGCTTACTTCTTTTTCAACTTTCTCTGTCTCGATCGTCTTGTCTATCACACGTCCAACGATCATAAAGATAGCACCCATAAGCACAAACAGTACTGTATTGAGCGGTGTTGCTATTCCAAGTCCTGCAAGGATAGCTCCAACAAAATAAAGAACTTTCGGAACGCCAAAGAGCTGTTTGACAAGTATCTGTCCAAAATCAGCTGTCTTTGAACCTTTAGTTACAAGAAGACCTGTCGCAAGTGATATAAGAAGTGACGGGATCTGTCCTACAAGACCGTCACCGATAGTCAGGATTGTATACTTCTGCGCAGCCTCCGCAGCCGTCATGCCTTGCTGCAGCACACCCATCGCGATACCGCCGATGATATTTACAAAAGTGATGATAAGTGATGCTGTTGCATCTCCCTTAACGTACTTTGAAGCACCATCCATAGATCCGAAGAATGAAGCCTCTTCCTGAATCTTTGCACGTTTTTCCATTGCTTCTTTATCTGTGATCGTTCCTGTATTCAGATCGGCATCTATTGCCATCTGTTTACCGGGCATAGCATCAAGTGTAAATCTGGCTGTTACCTCAGCGACACGTTCAGAACCTTTATTTATTACTACAAACTGAACGATGATAAGAAGTATAAACACGATTATGCCGACGATAAGATTGCCGCCGCCGACGAAATTGCCGAATGCCACAATTACCGTTCCGGGATCTCCTGTAGTCAATATCAGTCTCGTCGATGAAACGTTGAGCGCTATTCTGAATATTGTGGTGAGCAGGAGCACTGTAGGGTAAAATGACATGCTCAGAGGTTCTTCCGCGAACATACATCTGAACATTATGATAAATGAGAGAGCTATATCGAAAGTCAGGAGCACATCCAACAGCTGCGGCTTGATAGGTATGATCAGCATCAGGAATGCGGTAAGTATATATATCGCTACTCCAATATCGCCTTTTGCCAGCTTTTTCATATAGGTGCTCCCTCCTTTCCATGTCATATAGTATTGTTCTCTTCATGCAGGCATGATCGCATAATGACTTTGATGCCCTTGCATATCATTATATCCTAAAACGTTTCAGATGTCCTGAAAATCAACTCTTACCTTTAAGATGATATACAAATGCGAGGACTTCCGCGACTGCCTGGTATAGTTCCGGCGGAACGACCTGCCCGATCTCAACGTTTGCATAGAGCATACGCGCAAGCGGTTTATTCTCAACTATCTCGATATTATTTTCCTTCGCCACATCTTTGATCCTTTGCGCCAGGTGATCAGCACCCTTCGCAATAACGTATGGCGCATCGTACATATCTGCATCATATTTTATCGCCACAGCATAGTGGGTAGGGTTCGTTATTACTACGTCAGCTTCCGGAAGCTTTTTCATCATACGCCTCTGAGACGCTTCCATCATACGTCTTCGCTGTTTGCCCTTGATCGTCGGATCACCTTCCTGATCCTTATACTCATCCTTTACTTCCTGTTTTGTCATCTTGATGTCATCATTGAATTTTCTCTTCTGATATATGTAATCAACTGCAGCAATGATGATATAAAACAGCGATATCCTGATACCAAGATCGACAACGAGCTTTCCTGAAAAAACTATAGCCTTGGTCAGCGGCATATCGTAGAGCGTAAAGATCTCTCTCCAATGTGATTTGATATATGAGTATACGATATAAGTTACAAGCCCTACTTTCATGATCGACTTGAAAAGCTCCATGATCGTACTCATTGAAAAAAGACGCTTCATACCATTCATTGGATTGAGCTTGCTTAATTTGGGCTGCAGCGGCTTTGTCGTATACATAAATCCGACCTGAATAAAATCAGTGATCCATGCTACTAAAGCGGCAACGGCGAATATCGGGATCATGATCCTCCCCATCTGGATTATTGCCGTTTTAAAGATCACGTCTAGCGTATCATATGGGAAAAGACCATCGTAGTGGATTATATCTGTCGGAATTCCGTTATATAACACCCTGAAAAGATCTGTGAGATTCTGTCCAATGCTGCCATACGACATCTTAAGCAAAACGAAAAAAGCCAGCAGCATCGACGCATTAGTTATCTCACGGCTCTTTGCTACCTTTCCTTCTTTCTTTGTATCGCTTATTCTCTTTCCTGTAGGCTGTTCGGTCTTCTCACCGCCAGGACCTTCTTTTGCGAAGAATTGCAGGTTATATGAAAGTATCAAGGCTGCATCCCCTTTACAAATGACATCGTGACCTTCTGCATTTCAGTAAATATGAAATTTGCAGCATCAGGAAGCATAAACGCTGTGAGAAAAAGTACTCCGAGACCGACAAGTATCTTAATCTGAATACCGACTACAAACATGTTCATCTGCGGTGCTATCTTAGCAAGGACACCAAGTACGCTGTTTACAAGGAGCATCGTACAGAACACGGGAAGACATATCCTGAACCCTATAACTATATAATCCGTCATAAACTTTACAAATGAATTAACAAGTGAATCTGACGTCAGTATTGCCGAGTTCACCGGTATCAGCGTAAATGAATCAACTGCTGCTTTCATAAGATATTCGTACATCCCTGAAGCTATAAGCATCAGCATGAACATGTAATTATAAAGGATTCCTGTAATACTCGCCTGCTGTTTTGTCGTTACATCAAATTCATTTACCATCGAAAGCCCGATCTCGGTATCAATGATCTGTCCTGCAAATGATGTTATTGACGTACATAGCTGTGCACCAAATCCTATAAGCAGTCCCGTTATCGCTTCTTTCATCACGACAACTGCAAACCCGAGCGTTCCCGTAAATGCGATAGGCGTCCTGTCCAGCGAATTATATATGATATATGCAGTAAAAAAGCCCAGCCCGATTTTCACCTGGTTGGGCGTATTTGACATTCCAAAAAAAGGAGCAATAGAAATAAAACATGTCACTCTGACAAGGATCAGAAGAAAGTATTCAAGATCTGCATATGAAAATGAAATATTAAGCATTCCCGATCCCGTTCCTTAATTGTTTTATTTGACATAAACAGCAAAGTCCTGCCACAGATTCGTCATATATGTCACCATGTTATTAAGCATCCAGTGTCCCATAAGCATGATAGCGATGAAGATGCTAAGTACTTTAGGTACAAATGTAAGTGTCTGTTCCTGAATCGATGTGACCGTCTGAAAGATACTCACGATAAGTCCGACCACAAGTGATACGATAAGTATCGGTGCCGACGTTTTTATAACACAAAACAAGGCATCTGATGTTATCTGTGCAACATCATTTATTGTCATTTTTTGACCTCCATCGTACTCATACAGAAATTACTGCTAGAAAAAAGTCTTTACGACATTGCCTATTACCAGATTCCAGCCGTCCGCCAGGACAAACAAAAGTATCTTGAACGGTGCCGAGATCGTTGTTGGCGGAAGCATCATCATGCCCATACTCATAAGTGTTGATGCTACTACCATATCAATAACGATAAATGGAATATATATCAGGAATCCTATTATAAATGCGGTACGAAGCTCGCTCACTATAAAGCTTGGGATAAGTACTTCCGTAGGAATGCTATCAAGCTTTCCATCCCATTCTACACGATCGATCTCCATGAACATAGAAACATCTTTTTTCTGAGTCTGCGGATACATAAATTCCCGCAGTGGATTTATAGTCTTTTCCAGTGCCTCATCCTGCTCGATCTCACCATTTTCAAAAGGCACGACAGCCTCAGAATATATCTGTGTAAGCGTCGGTTTCATGATAAACAAAGTAAGAAACAACGCAAGACCGATAAGAACGATGTTTGGAGGCGCTGTCTGTGTGCCTACTGCCTGCCGCGTAAAATGAAGCACAACTATGATACGCGTAAATGATGTAAGCATTATAAGCAGCGTTGGAGCGAGCGCGATAAGTGTAAGGATAATCAATATCCTGAGTGCACCATTCAGACTTCCATTGCCGTTATTATAAGTTATCGTCACATTATTGGCGATATTAGGATCAGCAAGTTCATCGGCACTTGTAGCAGATCCCGGATCCGACTTATTCGTCCGTTCATCCGAAGTTCCGTTATCACCTGCCGAATCTGTGAGCGGCTTATCGCTTATAGCACTGGCATATACAGTTGTCTTGCTCATAATACACAATATGCCTACTATCATAAGCAGGCATATCGTCCTAATCATTCTCTTCATCTTCAGTTATCCGAATCCTTATGATCGTACTGTCCTGATTTCTTCATCTTTTCAAAGATTTTGTCAAATGAATGCGTCTGAGTCTTCTCCGGTTCTTCTTTTATCTGCTCAGGCGGTATCTCAGTCAGAACAGTCACGCTGTCCTTGCACACGGCGATCGCTATATATTTCCCGCCTATGCGCAGTATCTGAACATATTTCGATGTGCCAAGCTTTGATGTCTCAACGACACTTATATTCGTGTCGCTCATCCTGCCCTTCTGATATCCTGCTATCCACTTGGTCGTAAAATAAGTGATCGCAAGTACAAGGATAAATATGATCAGAACAGTCATGAACTGCAGGAACGAGTCTGTGCTCTGCGTAACCCCGGAAATGAGCATTAACCCACGACTTTCTTGACCGCCTCAAGAACTCTGTCTGCCTGGAAAGGTTTGACAATAAAGTCCTTGGCTCCGGACTGAATTGACTCAATTACCATTGCCTGCTGACCCATTGCTGAACACATGATGACCATCGCTTTAGGATCAGACTCTTTGATCTTCTTAAGTGCCTGTATTCCGTCCATCTCCGGCATCGTGATATCCATGAGCACAAGATCAGGCTTAGTCTCGTTATATTTCTCAATAGCCTTTGCGCCGTTCTCAGCTTCCCCAACAACATTATATCCGTTTTTGGTAAGGATATCCTTGATCATCATTCTCATAAATGCTGCATCATCACAAATCAGAATATTTTTTGCCATCTCGTTTCTCCCTATTCATTATTTCACAATTTCCGTTACACGAACTCCAAAACTTTCCTCAATTACGACGACCTCGCCTTTTGCTACAAACTTTCCATTTACAAGAACATCTACCGGTTCACCGGCAATCTTGTCAAGTTCTATGATCGTACCTGGAGCAAAATCAAGTATCTCCGATATTGATTTAGTTGTCCTTCCAAGTTCTACAGTCACTTTCAGCGGTACATCCATTATAAGTCCGATATTTGCCGGCTGCTGTACTGCCTGCTGAACTGTGCTGAAATTCTGAAACTGTGCAGGCTGGATATTAACGCTCTGCTGAACCTGCTGTTGAACCTGCTGTGCCATCTGTGGCATCGGCTGAGGCTGTGCCATCTGCTGCATCTGCGGTGCCTGTGCCATCTGCGGTGCCTGTGCCATCTGCTGCACCGGTTGTGCCTGTGCCATCTGTGGCTCTATCTGCGGCGCGGCCTCTGGCTGCGGTTCCGGTTCACTGCCCTGTGTCTGCAGATTCATAAATGTATCGCAAAGATTCTTTGCAAAATCAATTGGATACAACTGCATTATAGCAGAATCCACGAGATCATCGATCTGCATCTTGAATGTGATCTTTACAAATGTCCCACTCAGGAATGGTGCAATATCCTCGCCCTTAACCTTCTGCGTGATATCAACTTTGCTCGCTTCCGGCGGGCTTATATCTATCATCTGCCCCAGCATAGTCGAAAGTGACGTTGCTGAAGCGCCCATCATCTGGTTCATCGCTTCTGATATCGCACTCAGGTGAAGCTCCCCGAGCTCATCCTGCGTATTGCTTCCATCTCCGCCCATCATAAGATCTGTGATGACTTTGACATCGTGTTCCTTAAGTACCAGAATATCTGAACCATCAAGACCTTTTGTATACTTGATCTGAATAAATACACATGGTCTTTCGTATGAATCTGTAAGTGTACTCCATTTCGCGAGTGAAACGACCGGAGTAGTAATGTTAACCTTCCGGTTCACAAGTGAATAAAGTGTTGTAGCAGCACTACCCATACTGATATTTGCGACTTCGCCTATCGCATCTTTTTCCATATCAGAAAGCAGGCTCTGATCCGGTTCTCCTTCATCAGGAGCCGGGACTACAGAGTTATCCGAAGTTGTTGCATCACTCGCGGCAGGATCAGTGCCAGTGCCGGATTCCGGTTCAGTAGATGCGTTACCTTCATCAGTGCTGTTATCGGACGTGTTCATGCCGTTTAAAAGGGCATTTATTTCGTCCTGCGATAACATTCCTCCGTCCACGCTTTATTCCTCCTCTCTGATGACTGACGTAACCCTTACGGCATACTTATCTCTGCTCGAACCGGGCAATGCAGTGAATTTTTTTATATTTCCGACATATACTTCAAGCGTACTATCCACTCGGCTGTCCAGTCTTATTATATCACCTGACTGCAGTGTTAGGAAATCATTTACATTAACGCTGCTCGAACCAAGCACCGCTTTGACAGGAACATCTACATGACGAAGCATCACTTCTATATCTTCGCGATAATCCTCATCATTTGCTTCCTGCATATTCGCGAACCAGTACTTTGTATTCAGCTTATCCATTACAGATTCAAGCGTGAAATACGGAAGGCATACATTCACGAATCCCTCAACATCGCCAATCTTCATATTAAGCGTTACGATAGCTATCATATCGGTCGGTGAGATCACTTGTGCGAACTGTGGATTAGTCTCGAGACGCTCCAATATCGGATTGATCTCCAGAACATTCTTCCACGGTTCTTTCATAAGCTGCATGCAGACTTCGATCATCTTTTCAAGTATCGTAACCTCTATTTCAGAAAAGTCCCTTGTTTTCTCAAGTGATGCGCCTTTGCCGCCAAGCATCCTGTCTATCATTGCAAATCCAAGATTTGGCGCCAGTTCAAGGATTATATCTCCTTGAAGCGGTTGAAAATTTATGATTCCGAGGATCGAAGGTGTAGGCAGTGCATTAGTAAATTCTGAAAACGTTACAGTCTCGGAACTTGCAACTGATACCTGCACATTTTTTCTAAGGTAAACCGGCAGATTGGTAGAAAGCAGTCTGCCATAATGTTCATATATTATTTCCAGAGTACGAAGATGTTCTTTTGAAAACTTAGCAGGTCTTTTAAAATCATAATCCTTGACCTGTTTATCATTCGACTCCTGCATGTCGTCAACATCAAGCTCGCCGTTGCTTAACGCAGCAAGTAGATTATCGATCTCATTTTGTGACAGGACATCGCTCACACCGATTCACCTCCTTCCGGATCTGTCTGCGCTCCCGGATCATATGCATGTCTTTACGCCTGTCCGGATATACACCTGACTGCCGTGAAGGAATTCTCTTTACTGATAAAGTATATTACTGAACGAAACATTAAATATAAAATCAGAATTATAAAGCTTCTGAACCTTTTCGAGGATCTGTTTCTTTATCGTATCCTGATTGGCTTTTGCGTCTTCAAGTGTATATGTTTCAAATACCGATATGATCTCATTCTTTATCAGATCTTCCTGTCCGCTCAGATCTCCCGATCCGTATTTCTTATAATCATCTGACTTATTGTTGATAGAAAAGCTTACAGATACCTGTGCGAAATGATCTTTTCCATCGCCGTTATCTTTAAGCGGTATCGTCATTGCATCAGCGATACTGTAAACTGTAATATTCTCCATCGCAACCCCAGTCGATGCTTCCGATGCATCACCACTCTGCGGAGTGATCTCAAGGCTAAGCGCGGATGATATACCATCAATTAGTTTGGCTGTCTTTTTCTCTGTCGAGATTATGCTGAACATCATAACGCCTGTCAGCGCGATATTCACTACAAGAAGCGCCAGTATAATGACCGAGATCATATTCTTCTTCATCGATAATCCTCCCTGTGTTCGCATCAGATAACGCGACCCGATATATCATATCACATCTCAAGTCTGATCAGTAATTGCTCATAGAATTAAATATCTTTATTACTACCCGTCTGTTCTTCGCTCTGCCTTCCGGCGTCGCGTTGTCTGCGACAGGCACATATTCGCCTCGTCCCGAATGCGTTATCAGCGCCGGATCAAGCGTTGTATGTGTCACGACGTAATTAAATACCGACAGTGCACGTCCATCACTAAGTTCATCATTATTCGAATATTTATCTCCGGACATAGGCACATTATCAGTATGACCTTCTATCTGTATCGAAGCTTTTGCATATTTCTGAAGTATGACACATACCTGATTCAGTATCGGGTAGCTCGCTTCCTTAAGATCCACACTTGCTGAGTCAAATAAAAGCGATCCTTTTAATGTCATCTGAACATACTGCGAAGTAAAATCAAGATCGACATCAGCACTCATACCTTGTTCTTCAAGAGCTTCCGCGATCTTTTCAGAAAGCTGTTCAGACTCGGTGGTGCCTTTTTCTGTCATTTCTTCTTTCTGTGCTTCTTCCGTACTGTCAGTATCAGTTGTATTTTCAGTAACGTCTTCTGCATCTCCGTCAGCCGACTCACCCATATTAGTCGTATACTGTCCAAGATTATTGAGCTGACTTACGCCGCTGCTTATAAGTACCCCATCTCCAAGTGATGAACCGCCGCCACTGAATATGCTGAACGTAGATGTCATAGAAGCTGCCATCTGTTCATACTTCTGACTATCAACGGTTGACATGGAAAAAAGCATAACGAAAAAGCAGAGGAGCAGGTTCATAAGATCACCGAATGTGGCTGTCCACGCCGGTGCTCCCTTTGGCGGATCCTCCGGTTTGCGTTTAGCCATTCTGCTCACCTCCGCCTGCTGCTCCGGCGCCCTCTTCTCCTTCTTCGAACTGTCCTCTTTCAGAAGGTGCTAGGAACGACTTCAGCTTCTCTTCGATAACACGCGGATTCTCGCCTGCCTGAATCGAAAGGAGTCCTTCTATCTCAATCTCCTTCACCATCATTTCAGCGCCATTATTGACTTTGAGTTTCATTGATACGGGAGTGCATATCCAGTTTGCAAGCATAGAACCATAGAATGTCGTTATGAGGGCGACGGCCATGGCAGGACCGAGTGTCGTAGGATCGCTCAAGGCTTTAAGCATGTTGCAGAGACCGATAAGTGTACCGATCATGCCCCATGCAGGTCCCATCGCTCCGAGATCTTCCCAGAAGCTTATGTTCTCCTTATGGCGGTCTTCGCAGCTCGCCATCTCTGTCTCCATTATCGCTCTTACAAGTTCCGGATCGGTTCCATCGACTATCAGAAGAATACCTTTTTTAAGAAATGCGTCATTTACGTCTCCTGCCGCTTCTTCAAGCGAAAGGAGTCCTTCCTTACGAGCCACATTAGAAAGATCGATTATCTTCCTTATGACTCCTGCTATATCATATTCAGTCTTTTTAAGCACAAGCTTAAAGCTCTTGATACCCCGTTTGAACTGATCCATTGTCTTCTCGGCAAGTATACAGCAGAATGCACCACCGAACGTGATCAAGACCGAATCACGATCAACAAAGTTCATCAGTGCAGACACACCTTTACCATCAACAATGGAGAATACTACCAGGCCCAAACAGATAACAAGACCAAGTATACTAGCTATATCCATTAATCCACCTCTATATGATAAATGTCACCTCACCGTAATGCACACAGATCAGTTGACAAAAATGTCCTTTCTATACAATTTTACTAGATTTCTGATCTCTTGTCTACTTTCTTTTACAATTATTTTACGCCCCGTTGTAAATGTGATCACGGTATCAGGTGTCTCTTCAACAAGTTCCATAAGATCCGGATTTATAAGTATCTTTGTACCATTAATCTTAGTGACCTCAATCATGATCGTTTCCCTTCTCTACTGTAACAAATCTCTCTCGCAATTCTACAAATAAACAGGGGAACTACTTTGATAGCTCCCCTGCATTCAACTCTTATATAGTTATATATTATGTAAACTCAAATGTCAATAGATCTGTAACTATCTGTAGCTGTCCATGAGCATAGATCCGTAGCTGTCTCTGAGCACATGAAGATTCATCATCTACCTATGTTCATCAACGCTTCAGATTGACAAGTTCTTCAAGCATTGTGTCTGATACTGTTATGATACGGCTGTTAGCCTGGAAACCACGCTGTGTCGTTATCATCTCAGTGAACTCTCTTGAAAGATCAACGTTGCTCATCTCGAGTTCTCCGGTAGTCATCTTGCCGCCGCCTGATGTGACAACAGTTCCGATTCCATCAAAATCGCCCGAGTTACGTGTCGCGCTGTAAAGGTTATCGCCTTCCTTTTCAAGACCTGACGCATTTGCAAAGTTCGCGACTGATATCTGACCGAGCACACGTGTCTGACCATTATCATAAGACGCTGAGATTGTTCCGTCCTGTGCGATCGATATTCCGCTCATGTTGCCGATCTTACGACCAGAACCATTGTTATCGGTATCTCCGTATGTAGCGCTTATCGTTGATGTTCCGTTATTGTTGAACATCGTCGAACCTGAGAAGCCAATGTCTATAGAGCTGAAATTGCCTGCCGTAAATGAAAGCGTTCCGGTACTTGCTGTCGGTGAAAATCCCGATCCCGTCGTATTGATTCCGTTGAAGTCACCCGTATCAGGATCGTACTGCACATACATAGCGTTAGAGACCGACTTTGTAGCCGTCACAGACATCACACCGGTAGTCGAATCATAAGTCGCCTGCACACTCGAATATCCGTTTGCGGCACTATATGTATCTGTAAGACCATACACAGCCAGTAACTCATCACTTGTAATAGAAGCACTCAGGTCTTTACTGCTGTCTATAGCTGAGGAAGTACCATTTGTTTCATTTAATTTATCAAAAATTCCATATACGGTGGCACCGCTGCCATTAGTATACTGCTTTATCTCGCAGTCAATAGGATTCGTTGATCCAAGCGTTGTGGCGGCTGCGACCGTTCCTGATCCTATCGTACTCGAGCTATAAGTTGTTGTATTTGTAACACTAAGCGTACTTCCAAACGTAGCTCCCGTATCTGTCACTGTGTTGCCGCTTGAATCCGTTATGCCGTCAAGCTGGATATAGAAGTTGCCCGTATCCGTATCTATCGGATGAATGCTGAACTTTGCATTGTACGAATATCCGAGTGAATCGTAAAACGGCATGCTGATTATCTTGCCCTTTGTAGTCGTAAGGTTTGTATCATTCTTATCGAGTATTCCTGATACTGTTCCCTTTGTCGTAGCTTCAGGCGGATATGTCAGGTTAGCCTGATCCATTACTTTCAGCGCTGATACTGTATCCTGAATTATATTTCCGTTAGCATCAGCTTTCCAGCCCATTACTGTGTATCCATTCGATGACATTACAAGATTGCCGGTGCCATCGACTGTGAACGATCCGTCTCTTGTGAAATAGTTCTGTGATCCGTCACTTACGACAAAGAATGAATCTCCCGTTATCATTATATCGAACGGGTTGTTCGTTGTCTGAGCCGAACCCTGTCCTGTGATATTCGTCTCGATCGCTCCTGTAACTGATCCAAGACCTATCTGACGGGCATTCGTACCGCCTCGTCCTGTTTCTGTGTTTGCTCCTGATGCATGCTGTGATGTCTGATACAGCAGATCGGAAAATGAAATACTCTGTGATTTGTACGATGTAGTGTTAACGTTTGCGATATTGTTACCGATAACATCCATCTTGGTCTGGTGTGTACGTAGTCCCGCGACACCAGAGTAAAGTGATCTCATCATAGTGAGTGACCTCCTGTTAATAGCGGATACCTGTGTTCGTTCCTTCTGTCATTCGGGAACGACAGCCCCCTGTAAGGTCCGGCTGTTATGCTATCACGGCTCCGTCTATGTTTGTAAATGTGTTCTGTCTTGTTTCTGTCTGATCCATTGCTGTGACTACTGTGCTGCTTGGTACATTTACAATGAATGCAAGATTATCGACAAGAACTAATGATTCCTTTATTCCCTTTTCTTCAGCCTGCTGTGTTCCTGTTCCGAGACGCTTAACCTGATCGTCCGTAAGTGTTATATTTCTGTCTGAAAGACGTCCTGCTGCATGTTTTGAAAACTTGACTTCTGATGTCCCGGTCTTTTCTGTATTTTCCAGAATCTGTTCAAATGAAAGACCATCCTGTGTCAGGTTCGTCTTCGCAGTACTCTGCGTTCCGGTTCTTAACTCAGTTCCCGTTCTGCCGACTGAAAGGTATGGGCTATTCTGTATCTGCATATGCTCTGCCTCCCTGCGTTTTCCTAAAAAGCATTCTTCCATGTCCCGCTTTTTACGCTGTTGTCGTACTCGTGAGCTGTGACATCTTATCGACATACTGCTGCAGCTTGTCTGAAAATCCAGATGTAAGAAATCCCTTCTGGTAATCAGAAAGATTACTGTAGACTGTATTGATATTTGATACGCTCTCCTTGTCACTGATCGTTAGATCTGCAAGTGCAGGAAGCTTTGCGAACTCTGTCTCAATCGCTTCTGCTGCTGACACTGCGGTTGAATATGCATCGTCAACGACTGACTGTACTTCATCGATCGAATACAGATTATTGTTGACTGAAAGATATGCCTGATCGCTCACATACGTCACATAATCGACTTTGCCCTGTACTGTTGTCTCTTTTCCTGTAGAAGAATCGGTATGATCTATGATTACCTCTTTTCCCACAAGTCCCGATGCTCTCTGAAGGGTGATTGAATTGCTCATATTCTGCATCTGCTCAAGTTCTGTAAATGTTGAATACTGTGAGACCCATTCTGTATTTGATGTAGGTTCAAGCGGATCCTGATATTTCATCTGTGCTACAAGGAGGTTCATGAAATCTGTCTTGTCAACCGAACTGCTAGACTTTGCCGCCGCTTTTTCAGCTGCCGTCGTAGTCGTTCCTGTTACAAGCTGTCCATCTTTTACTGTTGCTGATACTGACATATTTGCTCCTTTCCGGCTTATACCGTATAGTCTATCTTATTTCCATTACGAGCCATCATATCTGCGACTATCATGTCGGATTCATCGATTTCCTCTGAGTCTCCGGTATCTTCGCCGCTGCCTGAAAGATTGATCCTCCTTGACCTTGTCTTTACTTTGCTGCTCTGTTCTGCATCTTCTGCTGTATCTTTGCTGTCCTGATCGTTTGTTCCATATCGTTTTTCAGCGACACTCACTTCGACCGCATCAACCTTGATTCCCTGCTGTTCAAACTGTTCCTTCAGTTGAACGAGCTGATTTTCAACTGCTGTCTTGACTGCTTCGTTCTGTGTTGTGAACTCTGCTGTGAGCGTTCCCTGTTTTTCCGACAGATGTACATTTACTGTTCCAAGATTCTCGGGATGGAGCCTTATATCAAGTGTTGTTGTTTCCGGCTTCATCTGAACTTTCATGTAATCTGCTATCTGATCAAAGATGCTCTGTGTCTGTTCCGCATTTGCTGACGAGCTTGCTGTCTGAGATGCACTGTTCACCGCTGCCGTCTCATTTGCAGTTCTGCCAAGATAATCAGTAAATAAAGATGTCTGACCGTTTACCGCGTTCTGTGACTGATCTTGCTGTGTTCCATCTTGCTTGCCGCTGCTGTTTCCAAGCAGGCTGTTCTGTTCATTCCCGCTATCTGTTTCTGCGTTCTGAACTGCCTGAGTGACTGTCGTAAATGATTTCTGACCGCTCTGTTCATCGACCGTTACTTTGATCTCGATCTGTTTTCCTTCGCTGCCCGAAGTCTTATTCACGTAATCTTTCATGCCTGACAACTGCGCCATCTGCTGTGTATCATCCAAGCCAGCTTGTGTCTGCGATATATTCTGGTCACCTGTGCTGATACCATTTGTCATCTGTGCATTTCTCAGGTCGTCTTCAGCGCTTTTCAGCATATCTTTAAGCTGATCCACACTGATTCCGGATTCCTCACTTATGTCGTTTAATATCTGTTCCGCATCATCCTTGAGCGTATTCAGATTACCACAGAGATTTTCATCTGTCAGAAGTGAAGTACTGTCGTCATTTCCGCTGAGCATTGTCACAAGCTTTGACATATTGCCCGGATCAAAAAGTGACTCTGCTGTCATTCCGTTGTCGCTAAGTGTCTGCGATATCTGATCGGTCGTTACCCCCATCAGTTCTGCAAGCATTTCCATGAGTTCCTGTGCTCCTGCACTTATGAGATCTTTCGTATCCTCGATATCATCCGCTTCATCTGCCGCACCGGCTGCGTCTGTATCGTCTTTTACGTTATTCTCACTCGTGTCTGTCGTCTTCCTGGTATCATTCTTCCCGGAAAGTGTGGTCTTATGGTCATCCCTGACGTTTGCGTTACCGCTCTCTGTCCTGTTTCCGCTGTCATCTGTATTGGATACCTTACCGCTGTCATCTGTGCGGTTTCTTGATCCATTACTGGAAATAGAATCTGTTTGGCTCTGCTGTCTGCTGTCTGTCTTATATGCCAGACTGCTGACTGTGCCAGCGCGTGAATCCGTTCGCGTGCTCTGACTCGTATTCAGTGTCGTTCTGTTCCCTGTATAGCTTTGAGTCCCTGCTGCAGTTCCGATCTGTCTCATTATCGTTCCGAAACTGTCGTCTGTGTTGTTCGTTGCGCTAATAAGAGATAAGCTGTCAGCGGTGATCTTTCCATACAGGAGAGAGGCACTGTTTACTGTTGTACTGGCCATTGTTCTGCCTCCTTTCATGTATTTTGTTGTCAAGGTACAAATATATACTATGACTTACAGATATATTATCGGCAGAACATCCCTTATTATTTAGACTCAGGTTCCATTAATTTTGTGATTTTTGCAGCTATGTCAGGATCCATTGCTCCAAGTATCTTTCCACGGCTGTCGGAGTCCATCGCCGTCAAAATACTAGCTGCAAGATCGAGGTTATCATCCATCTTCTCAAATATCCCTGCTGCTTCTTTAGGCTTCATAGACGAATATGCTTTTACATAATCATCCATCTTCTTGTCTGTTGCTTCCTGCTGTACGACTTCCTTGTATAATTCTGCGGCAGTATCAGGATCTATCGACTCATAATACTTTCGATACTCATCGATATCCGGTGCATTATCAGCATAGACGACCTCGTTATAAAAATCTGTCTTTACCTTTTCAAATTCGACCTGACTGTCCTCAAATGTCTTCAGCCTCGTTACTTCCGCCTGAAGCGATTCGACTTCTGTCGCATCTGATGTTGAATCAGCCTGTGCCTGTGCGAGTTCCTGCTGTAGTTCTTTTATCTCTGAAACAGCATCCTTAAGATTCGTATATCCGCCATAATCAAAATTGTCCCCTGATTCTGTCTCAATAGAATCAGCCGGCAGTATCTTGTTGATCACAGGTACATCCTTGATAAGTGGTGCAAGTACATTAGATCCAAACCCGCCAACATCAAGCTTTATCAAAAGGCAGATTATCGCAAGCCAGATCAGTATGATCAGCACTGTCACAAGTACGACTGATATTCCACCCGGATCCTCGTCTTCGGATATCTCTGCTTCCTGCTTTGATATGCTCTTCGCACGAAGACGTGCTTCTTTTTTTCTCGCTTTTTCGTCTTTCTTCAGCTGATTTTTCTGCTCGCGGAGCTGTTTCTTCGCCTCAGAAGGATCTTCCGGAAGCTCAGTATCCGGCACAGCCGGCACTCCTTGTTTATCCGCTGCTGTTTTTAATTTTTCTGCTTTGCTGTCTTTATCAGCCATATATCCCCCATGCCGAAGCGTTCTTTGTAAAAGCCTTAGTCTTCCTTGATTTTCTGTTCGTATCTGTAGCTTGTAAGTTCGTCAACTTCTCTGCTTTCCTTTGATTTTTCTTCTTCCAAAAAAGTTTCAAATGCATGCTCTTTTAATTTCTCATATGTCTTTCTTCGCTGCATGATCTCCTTAAGCTTTTCCCTTGCTTCGTCAACTTTTTTTTGTGCTCCCTCAATAACCGACTTCTGTGCTTCTATCTTGTCATCAGTATGCTCAATGGCTCTTGTATTTTCTCTCATATCAACTACATTAAGGCTATGTTCCCGGAGTCTTGCACCTTCTTCTATATATGATACCCTTTCATTTTTCAATTGAACCATATAATCCTCGGCACGGCGAAGTTCCGACTGTGCCGCAGCATATTCCATCTTCGACTGTGTCTCCATCTGATTCGTGATATTAAGAATGCTCTGCATGCGAAACTCGAATTTTGCCATATCAGCCAGCCTCATCATCTGCAAAAAGATCTCGTAACATCTGAACACATTCCTCAAATGTGACCTTCTCATAGACATCCTGCATCAGAAATGCATTGACTGCCTTGATCTTGCTTATGGCAAAATCAATCTCTTCGCTGCTTCCTGCCTTATATGCGCCTATATCTATAAGATCTTCGGCATCTGCATAAACGGCAAGTATATTCTTGACTTTGCCTGCAAGTTTCTTGTGCTCCGGTGTTGCTATCTGACTCATACATCTTGATATACTCTGCAGTACATCTATTGCCGGATAATGATTTCTGTGTCCAAGCTTTCTTGATAAAACGATATGCCCGTCAAGAATACTTCGGGCTGTATCTGTGATCGGCTCATTAAAATCATCGCCATCAACAAGAACCGTATACAATCCGGTTATAGATCCTTTTTCCGAACATCCTGCTCTTTCGAGCAGCTTTGGCATCTGTGAATATACGCTCGGTGGATATCCTCTTGATACAGGCGGCTCTCCACTTGCAAGTCCTATTTCTCGCTGTGCCATCGAAAAACGTGTCAGTGAATCCATCATAAACAGGACATCTTTCCCCTGATCTCTGAAATACTCTGCGATCGCAGTAGCCGTCTTTGCTGCTTTATTACGTTCAAGTGCGGGCTTATCTGACGTTGCGACAACTACTACGCTTCTCTTCATACCTTCAGGTCCGAGATCACGTTCTACGAATTCTCTTACTTCACGTCCACGCTCTCCGATAAGAGCGATCACATTTATATCAGCTTTCGTATTTCTTGCAAACATTCCAAGAAGTGTAGACTTACCTACTCCGGATCCGGCAAATATTCCGATACGCTGTCCTTTTCCGATCGTCATAAGACCATCTACCGCTTTGACTCCCAGCGGCAGGATATCGCTTATTATCTTTCTCTTCATCGGATCAGGCGGCTGCGCTTCAACCGAGTATTTTTCTCCATTGATGACAGTACCGTCTACGCAGTTTCCAAGACCATCTACTGTCTTTCCGAGCAGTTCATCATTAACTTTTACCGAAAGAGGGCTGCCCGTATTCTCAACGATGCAGCCCAGTCCGATACCATCCGTGCTATCATAAGGCATCAGGAGCGTGCTCCGCCCTCTGAAGCCGACAACTTCAGCTATTATCGAAGACATCTTTTTATCCACCGGCTTTATCATGCAGACATCGCCAAGTTTTGCTTCAGGACCCGCAGATTCTATAGTAAGACCGACAACTTTTTCGACCTTACCCAGACTTCTGTAAAATGTCTCTTTCTTAAGTTCATTGTATTTTCCAAGATCAACTGTTCCGGTCATCAGCACTATCTTTCCTGAACGAGAGTATCTTAAGGCGTCTCCGTAGTTCTTTAAGTTCAGTATCTATGCTACAATCAAGAATCCCATTCTCATTTTCAATAAGGCACTGTCCCTTTGAGAGAGAAATATCCTCTATCACATCAACAGTGCAGTCTTCACCGCCAGCCGCATCCTGAAGCTGTTTTTTATTTCCGGCGACTGTAGGAAAATCATCGTGTGAAACATGAATCATGTAATTTCTACAGCGTTCTGTACTTCTCATCGTTTCGATCACAAGCTGTGAAACTATGTCTTGATATTCTGTAAGATCCACATTAAAAACATGCTCATAGACCTGCGTTATCGTATCTACAAGCTGAGGTTCTATCTCATCAAATTTATCCTGATATCTGTTTTCAAGTTCGCTGCATTTGTCTGCAAATTCAGCGTTATTCTTATCCTTTGCAGCTTCAATATCAGCAGAAGCATCTTCTCTTGCCTGTCTGCACGTCTCTTCGTATAGAGCCTGCTTTTCATTCTCTGCATTCTGCTTGGCATCACTGATGATCTGATCTGCCCTGGTCTGCGCATCAGCAAGTATCTGCTCTGCTTCCGCTTTTGCGTTTTCCAGTTCCTGTGTCGGATTTGCTTTTATAACATTTGATCCGTCATCGGCATTTTCCGAATCGCTGACTGACTCAGCTCCAATCCCACTTGAAAATCCGTCCGCATCCGTATCAGACGTTCCATCCTCATCAGTACCAAGTGGAGCATCTTTTTCAGCCCTTCGCCGTCTTTCTTCTTCTATTGATTCTTCTATCATAGAATCTGAAAGATCATTATTATCTATCATACGGGCATTATCATCGTTGATGATATCGTATCCGTTTCTGAACAGATTTTTATACAATTATCTCGTCACCTCCGCCTCTGGAAATAACAATTTCTCCGGAGTCTTCGAGTTTACGTATGATATTTACGATCTTCTGCTGAGCTTCCTCAACATCCTTCATACGAACAGGACCCATAAAATCCATATCTTCTTTTATCATTGAAGCAAGACGCTTTGACAGATTCTTGAATATCGCTTCCTGAACTTCTTCACCTGAGCCCTTAAGCGCCATTGAAAGATCTCCATTGTCGACATCACGCAGTACACGCTGAATAGCACGGTCGTCGAGAAGCAGGATATCTTCGAATACAAACATTTTCTTTCTGATCTCGTCTGCAAGCTCTGGTTCCTCTATCTCCAAAGTCTCCATGATGTGCTTCTCTGTTCCGCGATCTACCGTATTCAATATATCCACGACGGAATCTACACCGCCAATGATCGTGTAATCCTGATTGACAAGCGATGAAAGTTTTGTCTCGAGTACCTTCTCTACTTCCTTGATGACTTCCGGGCTTGTACGATCCATCTGAGCTATACGTTTTGTGACATCAGCCTGTCTGTCAGGCGGAAGTGCACCTATTATAAGTGCTGCCTGGCTTGGAGACAGATATGAAAGTATAAGTGCTATCGTCTGCGGATGCTCATCCTGTATAAAGTTGAGCAGCTGAGCCGCATCAGTCTTTCTTACAAATTCAAAAGGTTTTACCTGTAGTGATGCTGTAAGCTTACCTATAACATCCCTAGCCCGATCTGAGCCAAATGACTTTTCAAGAAGTTCCTTCGCGTATCCGATACCGCCCTCAGCAATATACTGCTGTGCAAGGCATATCTGATAAAACTCATTGATCACATTTTCCTTGATCTGAGGTGTTATCGTTCTCGTATTAGCTATCTCAAGAGTAAGCTCTTCTATCTCCTCATCCTTGAGGTGCTTAAAAATCAGAGCTGATTTCTCAGGTCCGAGTGCGATTAGAAGAACAGCGGCTTTCTGAAGCCCTGTTAGTTCCTGGTCATCCTGTTTTGTAGTTGCTGCGTTAGGCATCCGTACTTTTCGCTCCGATCATTCTTCTTCGTTAAGCCAATTTCTAAGCAGATTTGCGGCTGCTTCAGGATTCTCATCAACAAATCTGCCGACAAGTTTCTTTGCTTCCGATTCATCCTCAACTGCTATATCATTCAGTTCTTCTTCCGGTGTAGATTCAAGCAGATTTTCAACCGAAAGTTCCGGCTCCGGTGCTTCCTGCTTCTCTCTCTTCATACTCCTGAGTATAACAAATGCTAAAAGTCCAAGGATCACGACTATTAGGATGATCTGCACTATATCAGTGAGTGCAAGACCGCTCGATGACGCATCAAAGAAAACATTTTCCTTATATGCAACAACTGCGATATTGGCTGCTGCTATGCCGGTAGCCTTCGATATAGCATTAACTATATCATCATCGACTTTTACCTTTTCGCGGCTCACATTTGCCAGCTTATACTGATCCCAGGTCACACCCTTGAGCAGTCCCTGCTTCTTGGCATCATCCTCCCTGATCACATTATAAGTGATAGCTGTGACCGCAACCGACGAATCTTCATAATTGATCGTGCCCGACGGCGTACTCGTCTTTGTTATTGTTTCTTTGGGAAGATAATCCTTCTGCGTCTCATTTACCGAAGACGAAGAATTACTGTTGTTCTCCATCACGTAATTAGTGTCATTCTCTGTATTCGATCCAGTGCCCGGTTCTCCTCCGGTTCCTGATGTGTTATCTGAACTGTACTCATCGGAATGGCTAAGCACACCCTGTGACTGACCATCCGCAGCTTCGTAATTATGAACCGTCTCTTCTTTGTCTGAAAAATCAAGTGCAAGGTTGCTCGCCACCTGAACCTTATCAAACTCATTAGTACCAAGGAGCACATTAGTGACTTCAGTCTTTACCTTGCTTTCAGCTTTATTCTTGGCAGTAAGCTGTGATGAAGCAAGACCTGCGGAAGTGGAATCACTGTCACCGGTAAATAACATATTGCCATCAGTATCCATTATAACTATGTTATCCGTATTCTCATTTCCTATGGCTGTCGCTATTGCCTTTGCCATATATGAGGCACTCTCGTCGTTAAAGCTGTCATCTTTAAGTTCAAGCAAGACACTTGCATATGAATCCTGTTTCTCTGCTATCAGTGTTCCGTCATCTGTCGGAATATTGAGCTCTACACTCGCATTTTTAATAGATTTGAACTTTTTCAGGAAATCATTTTCCAGCTGACTTTCCAGATACAATACATATTTCTTCTGCTTATCTGATTCAGTAGTGCTGAAACTTCCACTTGTTACATTATCGATGCTGTATGCCTGTGCCGGTATGTCATTTGCTCCAAGAAGGATATTCGCATCAGCCTGATCCGTCGTCAGCACATCGATCTTAAGCCCATCGGTTGAGATACGGTATGTAATGCTTTCTCCGTCAAGAAGATCTTTGACTTCTGACGCTTCTTTTGTAGTATCACACGTCATCAGTGTTACATACTGGTCTCTGGTAAGAAATGAGACAAGGAACGATATCGCTACTATCGTAGCAACCGCTGCTGTCACTATTATTGTCTTCTGTCTGCCGGTGAATTTCTTCCACCATTCTGAGAACCTCTTTATGATCCCCTTAAGTCTTTCAGGCATAATCTTCTATTCCCCCGTTTGATAATCAGATCTGCATATTGACAAGTTCTTTATATGCAGAAAGCAATTTATCACGTACCGCAACTGTATACTGCAATGCAGTAGACGCTTTCTGAAGTGCTATCGCAAGATCATGCGAATTCTCTGATTTGCCGAGTGACCAGTTTATCTCTTCATCCTCAGCATCAGAAAGATACCCGTTTGTCGTATTGATATTATCGACTGCCGTCTGAAATACACTTCCAAAGTTGCTTGAATATGTATTCTCGTCATTTGTTGGCGCGGTCTTTGCTTCCTCAGCTATCACTCCGCTTGACACATTCCTAAGTCTTGTGATGTCGATCGTATTATCTGTTGTTACAGCCATGCGGCACCATCCTTTCAGGATTCATCATCTTTATGATCACGCATTTATGATGTTAAGTCCTTTTTCCGCAACATTCTTGCTCGATGCAAAAGCCGTCGTATTGGCCTCAAAAGCACGATTCGCGTCAATAAGGTTAGTCATCTCAGTAACTGTATTGACATTAGGATATGTGACATACCCGTTCTCGTCTGCATCAGGGTTTGCCGGATCATACACTTTATTCATCTGTGTGTAAGTATCATCATATGTGCCTGATACCTTTACACCGTCCCCTGTATATCTGTTCGATGCTGAATTGAGGAGCGATGAAAATGTCCCTTGAGACTGTTTTTCCTCAAACACAACGATCTTTCTTCTGTACGGTGTCCCGTCTGATGTACGCGTCGTATTCGCATTTGCCACATTCTCGGCAATAACATCCATACGATACCGTTCTGCTGTCATACCTGAAGCATTTATATCAAATGATTTAAATAAGCCCATGATTCACCTCACCTCAAGTCTTCATAACGCTCTGAAGATTTTTGAACTCCTGTGATATGCTCTGCGTCAGTCCCTGATATTTCAGCTGATTTGACGCAAGCTCCACGTTCTCAGTCTCCGGATCCACATTATTGCCATCAAGTCTGTATGAATATGACGTCGAATCCTCATATGCTTTAGCATTGAGTTTGGATGCTTTCGCATTATGCACCTTGTCATCCATCGTCTCATATTTTGAATTGCCAAGTTCCCGCTGCAAAGTACTCTCAAAATCTATATTTTCACGCTTGTAGTTCGGGGTATCCGCATTCGCGATATTATTTGCAAGAAGCGTATTGCGCTCCCACGAAGCGTCTGCAGCCTTATCAAGTACATTGATGTAGTCAAATGCATCAGTATTCACAAATACATTGCTGCTCATATCTATCACTCCTCTCGGTATGTTCTGCGGCATACTGCCACCTACCCATGCCATTACACCATAACTATAATTATAGATAATTCGTCTCAAAAGGCAAGGGCATTTTCAAAAAAAACACATTATATTGTGGTCGCGGGTTACATAACAGACTAAATGTTGCCTGGTCATCAAAAAACGGACTCTAAAACAGTCAATGCTGTTCTATAAGTCCGTTTATCTCAGCTGATAATCATAATCAGGATCAGTATTCCGTCCGATCCTTATATTGTCGCCGATATCACTGCTCTATGCTTTTCTTGGATAATACCTGTTCCGCTCTGCTTGCTCCTATTTTGCACCTGCTTTATTCTTCTCCCTGAGTTTTGACACTTCTTCTACCGCACAATCATTCAAGACTTTTACGTAAGTTCCCTTCATTCCTGACGATCTTGACTCTATCACACCGGCACTTTCAAACTTTCGAAGTGCATTCACGATGACAGACCTTGTTATTCCGATCCTGTCAGCTATCCTGCTCGCCACAAGAATGCCTTCCTGCCGTTCACCCAATTCTTCAAAAATATGTGTGATTGCTTCCATCTCTGAATACGAAAGTGTATTGATCGCAGACTTCACAACAGAAAGCTTTCTGTTTTCCTCATCGCTCTCTTCATTTACGGCGCGCAGCATTTCGAGTCCGACTACTGTAGTCCCATATTCGCAGAGAATTATATCATCAATATCGTACTGCTCTCCATTGCGATAGATAAAAAGTGTTCCAAGCCTTTCCCCCGCTATCTCTATCGGCGTGATAACTGCCTGATACTTATTCACATTGGTGTTTTCAAATCCAAGTGTATCAAGATTGACATTTTCTTTTGTAGAAAGGACTGCAAGTAATCTCTCATTCAGCATAGGATCGATAAATGATCCGACCTTATCGGTAAGCATTTCATCTATTACTGCAATTCCCTTTGTCTCGCCGATTCCCAGGACTTTGCCTTTCCTGCTTATCACAAGAGCATCCGAATCCAAAATATCGCCAAGTACATCACATATATCATTAAATACTACTTTTCCGGTATTATTGTTGTGAAGAAGTTTTTCTATTTTTCTGGTCTTATCCAGCAGTTTGATGCTGCTCATCGTTGGTGCGCCTTTCGCTATGATTTGTCTGATTATTTATAATTTTATCACACACTTTGGGCACGTGCAAATAAAAAATCTGTCATTTCCTGTCTGTATAAGACATCTGTCATTTCCTGTCTGCCGTGCTTTCTTTCGGAAGTTCAACAACATATCCGCACTGCTGATCTGAACATACGGCTTTTGTTCCCTTCTGCAGCATGATCGCACCGCATTTGGGACATTTCTGATTAAGCGGTTTCTGCCATGACATAAAATCACAATCCGGATATCCTATACATCCGAAATACTTTCTCCCTTTTTTGGTCTTCTTGATAACGATATCTTTCCCACACTTAGGGCATGCAACACCGATCTTCTCAAAATAAGGTCTTGTATTTTTGCAGTCAGGGAATCCCGGGCATGCAAGAAATTTACCGTGAGGTCCGTATTTTATGACCATATGACGACCGCACTTATCGCATATCTCCTCAGTTTCCTCATCCGCGATCTTTACCTCAGCCAGCTGTACTTCAGCCTTCTTGACTGCGTCATCAAGATCTGGATAGAAATTTTCTATGATAGTCTTCCATTTTACAGTGCCTGCTTCAACTCCATCGAGAAGTGTTTCCATGCTCGCCGTAAAATTAACATCAACGATCGATGAGAAGCCCTCTTTCATCATGTTGTTAACAGCTTCGCCAAGTTCAGTCACATATAAGTTCTTGCTCTCTTTTTCAATGTAATGTCTTGCAAGAATAGTTGTGATCGTAGGAGCATATGTCGAAGGTCTGCCTATTCCCTGCGCTTCCATCTCATGTACAAGCGAAGCTTCTGTATAATGCGGAGCCGGCTGCGTGAAATGCTGTTCTGAATCAAATGAATCGAACTTAAGCTTCGTTTTCTCGCTCAGTCCCTTCATCAGCGTGTTGTTCTCTTCTTTTTCATCATCATCCGTATACACGCTCATGAATCCGTCAAACTTTACATGTGAAGCTGCGACCGTGAATCTCTGCCCTGCCGCATCGATTTTGACTGATGTTGTCTCATACACAGCTGATGACATACGACTCGCTGTAAAGCGTTTCCATATAAGCTGGTAAAGTCTAAACTGATCTCTTGAAAGCGATTCTTTTATGATCACCGGACTGCGTGATATATCAGTAGGTCTTATAGCTTCATGCGCATCCTGTATCTTCTGTGATGCCTGCTTCTGAGAACCCTCTCCAATATACTTGTCCCCATAATTTGCACCAATATACTCATGTGCGATCTTTTCTGCTTCTTCAGATACACGCGTTGAATCTGTTCTCAGATATGTGATGATACCCACAGATCCGCTGCCCTCAATATCTACACCTTCGTATAACTGCTGAGCGATACGCATCGTCTTCTGTGTAGAGAAATTCAGTACTTTGCTTGCTTCCTGCTGAAGCGTTGATGTCGTAAATGGAAGCGGTGCTTTACGCACCCTCTCGCCATTCTTTATATCAGCGATCTTATATGATGCTCCCTTTAGTGCTTTCTCTATTTGGTCGAGTTCACTCTTATTTTCAATTGTCTTCTTCTCTTTATCTGTTCCATAATAGTGAGCTGTGAGAAGCTTCTTTTCTCCGGGGATCTGGAATGATGCATCAAGTGTCCAGTACTCTTGGGGGATAAAAGCATTGATCTCATCTTCTCTGTCGCAGATTATGCGGAGTGCTACAGACTGAACACGTCCGGCAGAAAGACCTCTCTTTATCTTTGCCCACAGAAGCGGCGATATGCGATATCCAACGATACGGTCAAGGCATCTTCTTGCCTGCTGCGCATCTACAAGATTCATGTCGATAGTTCGCGGACTTTTAAGCGATTCACGGACAACATTTTTCGTTATTTCGTTAAATGTGATACGATATACTTTCTTACCTTCAAGATTCAGCGAATGTGTAAGATGCCAGGAGATCGCCTCTCCCTCTCTATCTGGATCAGTTGCGAGATACACTTTATCGGCTTTCTTCACCGCTTTGCGAAGCGCCGCAAGTATTTCTCCCTTCCCCCTTATTGTTATGTACTTAGGCTCATAATCATTTTCAACATCAATGCCTAGCTGCGATTTAGGCAGGTCACGCACGTGTCCGTTGCTGGCCATCACTTCGTAATTCGATCCGAGAAATTTTTTTATCGTCTTCACCTTGGCTGGTGATTCAACTATTACAAGATTCTTTGCCATTCTTTCTGTCCCCTTTACAGCCTACATGGATTCTTTGTTTTTGATTCTTGGTTCTTGGTTATTGGTTATTTATTTCTGCTATATTCTATTCGTTCATATGCTGTCTTTTATTCGTTTGTCTGCTTATCGAGTTGTCTCTGTCTGGCTTTTCAAGTACTTTAATTATAGAAGATACTCGCACATCATCCGACTAAACGTAAAAAACTATACACTATAAAAATTGGATTGACAAGTATTTTATATACCTTGGGCAAAATTGGAAAATGAATCATTGGCAAAATAGTGCTTGCATTTTGTCATAGACTATTATATTATAGTTAACGTCCGACTCGCACGATACTAAATACAAGTGAGCTGGTCTTTAATATGGCTCGTTGGTCAAGAGGCTAAGACGCTGCCCTCTCACGGCAGAATCGTGGGTTCGATTCCCGCACGAGCTACTAACCGAAAAGTGCCGTATTTACGCTATCCCGCGTAGATACGGCATTCTTTATTCTACGGATGTAGAGTATTCTCTACAGATGTAGAGAAAATTCTACAGTTTGAGAAAAAAATTCCAAGTAAAATTCCAAGTGCCATTCCGAGTAATTCCGAGTAAATGTAGAAAGCAAAAGCCTTGGCAGGTGTGACGTTGCCAGGGCTTTTTATTTCAGTTTGGAATTGAACCCACATTTATTATATATTTTGCTGTGAGTTGCATAAAATGTGATGTGAGTAGTCAAGTCCGAAAAAGTGTGTAAAATGTTCTCAGTTGAAAATGATTGGCAATACAGTATTCTGAGGTAAATTCCTTTTCTATACTGTATTTTTGATTTCGATTTTATCCCCTCCAAAAAATCATACAGTATATTTGACTTGAATTGTTACAGGTACTGTATTTTTTGTTTGAATCAAGGGGTCGATACCTCGAAAGATCATTCTGACAAGAGAAAAATACAGTATATATGAACATTCATGTTGCAATTACTGCAATTTTTGGAAACAGACCCCCTTAATGTTTTTTTAATTGCAGTACAGGAGCTGAC
>JAGPKJ010000085.1 GCA_018053995.1 Lachnospiraceae bacterium
CCCGTACCCGGGAGCCTAAAGCCAAATCTATTCATCACTATGATAACTGAGATAAATGTCATCACCGCAATAGATATCAGATATGTTATCCTGCCAAGTCTCTTATTTTCCAAAAGCTCTTTACCGGAAAATGAAATGATAAAGTATACTGCCGATATCAGAAGCTGCGTAAGAAGTCCCATGTGCCAGCCATCTTCACCCGTCATACTCTTACCTGATACTGGAGAGAGAATATATGACACGACTGTCAGTATGGTAAATAAGAGCATAAGGACATCTGCAAGATTCCATGCTGTATGCTCACATCCATGCAGCATCATATGTATCACGAAAGACACAGCAACGGCTGATATAAATATGATCGTTCCATAAAAAAACAGCCAGTATTTTGCTTCGCCAATCTCGTTATATCCATCCTTCATGTACAGCGGAACTGCTGTCATCATGAAAATGAGATACGCGTAGATCATGTATGCAGTTATATCTGCAAACGACTTTCTTCTCATGCTTTCTCCATATATGTGCCGGGGTTCCGATGTTCATCAAAAGTCCATACGGACAAACACGATGAGACTTTTCCTCGCTATTCACGAAAGAAGGGGACACCTCTCTGGCATCCCCTTCTTATAGTCTTTCAAGTAATCAACGCTGTTTCACAACTGCTTCACAGTCGCGGATCAATATGCACGACCCCAGTAAAGCATCTTCTTTGCAGGCTTTCCGCAGCACACGCATACATCCGATATCTGTTCCTGCTCGAACGGTATGCATCTGCTCGTGACTGAAAGCTCTTCCTTTATCTTATCTTCGCATGCTCTGTCACCGCACCACATAGCCTTCACAAATCCCGACTTCTTCGCAAATATATCGCGGAATTCATCCATGTTGTGAGCTACGTATGTCTGATTGTCACGTCTTGTCTTAGCCTTCTCGAACATATCATGCTGTACCTGTTCAAGAAGTTCGCCGACCTTTGCTTCTACCTGATCTATAGGTGTCTCAATCTTCTCGCCATTATCACGTCTTGCGATAACGCATTTCCCGGCTTCGATATCCTTAGGACCTATCTCGATCCTGAGCGGTATTCCGCGCATCTCCTGCTCTGAGAACTTCCATCCCGGACTCTTGTCTGTATCATCGACTTTGACACGGAAATTACTGAGCATATCTTTGATCTCAGCCGCCTTCTCAAGAACGCCTTCCTTACGCTGCTGGATCGGAACGATCATAACCTGCGTCGGAGCTATCCTTGGCGGAAGCACAAGACCTGAATTATCACCGTGAACCATTATCACAGCACCGATAAGTCTTGTCGTCATTCCCCATGAAGTCTGATTTACGTATTTTACGGTATTATCTTTATCAGTGAACTGAACACCAAATGCCTTTGCGAAACCATCACCGAAATTATGGCTCGTTCCGCACTGAAGTGCCTTGCCATCATGCATAAGTGCTTCTATCGTATATGTCGCAACAGCTCCCGCAAACTTCTCTTTCTCTGTCTTCTGTCCCTTTATTACCGGAATAGCGAGGACGTTCTCGCAAAAATCAGCATACAGATTCTGCATCTGTATCGTGCGCTCCTGTGCTTCCTCTCCGGTCGCATGTGCTGTATGTCCCTCCTGCCACAGGAATTCGCGGCTTCTAAGGAACGGTCTTGTCTCTTTCTCCCATCTTACGACGGAACACCACTGGTTGCATACCTGCGGAAGATCTCTGTAAGAATGAACTATATTCTTATAATAATCACAGAAAAGCGTCTCAGATGTAGGACGGACACAAAGACGCTCTGTAAGCTTCTCAAGCCCTCCCTGCGTTACCCATGCAACTTCAGGAGCAAATCCCTCAACATGATCCTTCTCCTTATCAAGAAGACTCTCAGGAATGAACATAGGCAGATAAACGTTCTGAACGCCTGTCGCCTTGAACATATCATCAAGCTGTTTCTGTATAAGCTCCCATATTGCGTAACCTGCCGGTCTTATGACCATACAGCCCTTTACGCTCGTGTAATCTATGAGCTCAGCTTTCTTTACAACATCTGTATACCACTGTGCAAAATCATCTTCCATTGAAGTGATCTGCTCGACCATCTTCTTGTCTGCCATATCTTCCTGTCCCTCTCTATCCGCTATATTCTATCTGCTATAGTCTATCTGTTACATTATTTCTTTCACATTCTTCCTGTTATAATACCACAAATCACTCTGTCAGTGAATTGCAATCCGTATCATCATAGCAAATCTGTATCTTCAAAACACGATAATTGCTCATGACACCTGCATAATCATATCTGTATTCCAAATTACATGCTAGTAAATCCGATTAATAGTTATCTCATCTTCCTGCTCGTAGTATTCAATCTGATAATGCTGCCCGATTTCAAATACAAACTCTGTCTCCAGATATTTTGACCACTCAATACGGCTTGAACGGCGTCTGTATATCAATCTGTATATTCCGATCTCGACTTGATGATCACCGGGTGTGATATACAATGTCTCACCTTTTCTCTTTGTATCCGCATTCTGACTCACCGGAATATGATCGACGGAGAGGATATCAGCCCGTACTGAACCAGAATTGCCAAATGTACTATAAAATTCTACAACGCTGGATTCACAATGTTTTCGCTTCCATATGCCGCACGAGATCCTCGTAAATAATACGGGAATCAATGTTACGATCACAACCAGAAAGACAATGTATAACATCATAGCAGTCAGTGCCCATTTGCCGGCAAATCTATAAAAAAATTCATCACTCGCCATATCGTTGGTTCCATACCAAATTGCAATGATAAGTACTATCCAGCATATCAATTCTGTGATCATGCTCACTGCCAGTTTTCTGTGCGATCTGTCCTCATATTTTGATGGAATGCCTATTACAAGTGAATGCATCATTATCCTGCAAAATTCAATAAAAATAGCTGTCAGCATCAGAACTGTCTTTGTCATCCATCTCTCCTGTCCAAAGCTTTTAACGTAAGCGCTTATGGTCGAGGAAAAATGTAACATTATATCCCATATAAATCAAGACGCCGGAGTCTATTACGACTTCGGCGCATTGATCTTTATATATTAGTTCTGTTCGTCATCACCCTTGAGCTTCTTCCTGAGTGTTGCCCATACAGCTGCGAGAGCTGCGCTGGCGCCCATAAGGATTGCCCATATTCCGGCATTTGCTGTATCACCGGTCTGAGGTGAACGTCTTGCACCAAGTACTGAACCACTGCCAGTCTTTGTACGTCTTGCTCCAAGTACATCAACTGGAGGAGTTGTTGCAGTCGGAGGTGTCTCCGGAGGCGTAGGTGTTGGCGGAGGCGTCGTAGGCGTATGACTATTGACAACCGTCATACCGCTTATCGCCGTCGTATAACCAGCTACCGCATCCTCGCTGATCGTATAACTAATGTCATTACCGTTACTGTCCTTGATAGGAAGATCGGTAAATAAGTAAGTCCAGCCGCTAAGAGACGTCAGCGTTGCTGTTCTGTACTGAACACCATCAGCATAAAGTCTTACAGTAATAGCTGCAGGTCTCGTACCATCAGCGTTGCCCTGATCATCCCAAGTCTTATTAACTGTTCTGCTTGTCGTGCCAGGCTTATATTTATTAGTGATTGTTGCAGTTTTTACATTTGTTTCGCTATTTTCACTGTAATCAATAGATGATTGCTGATAATTATCAACAGCACTTTCTGTAACAGTATATGTTGCCTTTGCTCCACCGACATATGTTGGCAAGCCTGTCCACTTGTACGACCAGCCATTACCCTCATTGAGTTCTACTCCAGAACCCAAATTAGTATTAGTGTTATTAACATTCTGTACTAGCTGCACGGTGATCTTTGTAGGTCTCTGACCAGCACTATTTTTGTTATCGTCCCAATTCTTATTAACTGAGATGCTCGTGGTCTGAATCTTGTTCGTGATGTTCATACCACTTGGTGTAGAATCGTATCCATTGATTGCCGTCTCTTTCACAGTATAAACATACTCGTGACCATCCCCTTCGTCATATCTTGGAAGATTGGTAAATGAATATGTCCATGGATCCTTTACTTCACTTGATTTACCGATTTCATTGCCATCTCGAAGAAGAATAACTGTAATTGATGAAGGGCGTGCTGCTTCGTTGCCCTTATCATCCCAAGTCTTAGTACCCGAGAGATCAATGTACTCACAGTTTGTGATCTTAGCAGTACCATCTTTATCAAATGATGCACTATCACTAGTCTCACCGTTATAAAGCACTTTATACGCGGAATTATTGTTATTTGTTTCCATTACCGTATAAATAATCTCAACACCTTGTTTATACTTAGGAAGATCTTTCCACTCAGCCGCAAGTTCTTCGCTCTTCCAATGATAATAACCTGCATCATCCTTAGTCGACATTGTCGTAAGCTTTCTCAATCCTCCACCTACTTCTATACCATCCGCATAGAGCTGAAGATCAACTTCGGATATCTTAGCAAGTTCATCTCCCATAAAGCTCTTTACTGCATTAAGCTTAACTGTTTCCGGTTTATGAGTATTCGTTACCGTGATCTTTCCACCAACGAGGCCTGAATATTTGACCTCATACTTATCCTTGGATTTCCCTGTAAGTTCACCTTCCTTTATCGAATATGTGACTGTCTTTCCTTTCACATTAACCGGAAGATTATCAAATACAGCAGTCCAACTATTTTCTTCATTCAGATCAGCTTTGTCAATCTCCTTGTCATCACGAAGCAGATGTACTGTGACCTCGTCTGCTCTGAATCCATCCTGATCATCTGCATCTATCCATCTCTTGGTTACTGTTACTTTTGTCAACTTATCATCATGCGTGTTAGTGATCTTCCAAGTATTTGTATCCTTATCCGTAAGTTCATAACTCGGTGTATAAGCAGCCTTAAGCTCATCCGGAAGTACTTCTTCCCAAGTATAATTGATCAGCACTCCGCCTGAATACTTATCGAGTTTATACAGTGTCTTTGATGCCCATTTATCAGTAGAGGTAAGTGTAACCGTCTTACCAGTATCTGTATCATTAGCAAGAAGCTTTACAACAACAGATGTAGGTCGAAGATTATCGTTATCATCGTTATCAACCCAATCCTTTGTTACAGTTGCAGTTGTTGTTTCCGGTGTATGCTTGTTCGTTGCTGTATACGCTGTCTCGTCTTTCACATCTTTTGCGATAGTTATTTCATAACCATCAATATTCTTCTCGGAGAATGAATATTCTATCTTTAATCCCTTCTCATATACAGGAAGTTCACCGAACGATGCTGCCCACCGATTTTCTGCATTAAGCTTTACTGTATCTACCTCGCTTTTCTTATCGCCGACCTTCTTATTCAGGATAATCTCTACTTCTTTTGCTCTAATTCCATCCTGATTTTCTGAATCCTTCCATTCCTTCTTGATAGAACGTGACGTTTTTTCCGGTGTGTGCTTATTCGTCACATTGAGGTGTGCTTTATCATACGTAGGTGCGTCATACCCTGCTACCTGCGTCTCCTCTACTGTATATGTTATCTTCTGTCCGCCTGCATACTTCGGCAGGTTCGTGAACGACCATGCCCAGCCGTCGTTCGCTGTTACATCCTTGCTCTGTCCTTCTACTGCATTTCCGCCTGCAAGGAGCTGGATATGGATGCTCGTCGGTCTTAAGCCATCCTGATCTTTATTATCATCCCATGTCTTTGCTCCGCTGATAGTTGTCAGCTCAGGTGTATACGTATTCGTCACGTTATAACCATTGACCTCGGTCGTATATCCTGTGACTTCGTCCTCTGTGATTGTATAGACGATCTTCTTTTTGTTCTTATACTCTGCAAGATGATCAAAGCTCCATTTCCAGCTTCCATTTGCATCCGGTGTCACTGTCTTACTGTCTACCTTTGTGCCGTCCGCAAGCAGGTTGATCGTGATGCTCTCAGGTCTCTTGCCATCCTGATCTTCTGCATCATCCCAGGTCTTTGATCCGCTTACACTCGTTACACTGTACGTATTTGTTATAGTAAAGCCATCTACGGTCTTTACATAGCAGTCGTCTACTGGTTTCTCATCAATTGTGTAGTTGATTTCTGTCTTCCCATCATCTTTATAAATTGGAAGATTGGTAAATGTATAATCCCATTCTGAAGCATTTCCTGCATTTACATTAGAAATAGTTAAATCTTGTGTCTTATATTGTTTGCCGTCTTTATAAAGAATGATTGTAACCTTTGATGGTCTTTTACCCGCGTTATCATTATTATCAGACCACATCTTCTTTACCGAAATGTCTTTTGTTTTCGGTACTGAGGTATTTTTGAATGTTACTGGCGATACAACATCTGTTTCTTTACATGCTTCATCACTATAATATTTAACTGAATTAACAGTTGCCTTATCTTTATCAACTGTAACTGAAACCTTTACATATATGGCTTCAGGCGTACAGGAGTATGTTGCTCCTGCCGGGATATTTTCCTTGATCATATAATAATGATCGCCAGATTTAGTATCCTTGTCATATGTAATGCTGGAAAACTTGACTGCAGTGCTGTTGCTGGAATCAGCAGTTACAGACTGTCCGGCCATCTTGCTCCAGCTTCCACTCTTCTTCTCATACAGATCAAATGTATAATTACCATCTGCATCTGTAAGTGCATTTCCATTCAATGTTTTTGAAAACTGAATAGCTGTACTTGCTGGCTGGAACTTACTGCCGGTGTATCCCCAAAGATGACCTTCGCCTGCACTTGTAACATTATCTACTACAAGACATCCATTATAATCCGAACCTCCCGTATATGTAGCATTAGGTGCTATCACATGTCCAAAAACTCCTCCAAATGCTTTAACTGATGTTGCATTAGGAAATACATATACTATATTTATTCCTTTGGCGGAATATTCTGTTCGATTGAGTTCCTGATTCCAGTTACCGATTGTAAAGTCCTTCGCCGTACATACGATTATCGTATCTCCTGATGCGCTTGGATCTACCTTGCTAAAATTGAAATTAACTGATGAGCTGTCAGTCACATAACACTTGCCACCTTCTATATACGTATAGCCACTTCCACCACTTATTTTCTCGTAACTGCCGGATTCGTTTACGATTGAAGTCATCTGACTTTTTATCGAGCTAAATGCCGCATCAAAGTCTATGAAATTATCTGAATAAAGTACTTTGGAAGTTGTTCCATACCAACTCTGACCTTTATTTACTGTTCCCAAAATTATCGGCTGATTTGATTCTACAATATTGCCTGTATGTGCTTCACCTTTGATGTAGATATTCTGCTTATAATTTTGTTGCGGATCACCCTCTACCGCTGCGGCAGTACCGCCCATCGTACCGATTGTAGCATTTCCCTTGACTGCAACTGGACCCACCATATGATTGCAGCCCTTCGCATCACCATTTACAAACATTACATAACTATTCAGAATATTATTAAGCGAATAATCCGTCATATGCTCATTAGTCATGGTTGAACGATCTGCATAAGCCGCGTATGCACTGAAACTGTCTACTGTAAATTCTGTTTTGTTCGTATTATCTGTAACTGTCGTAGATGCATCACCGAGCGGTTCAACCTCTATATCACCAGTATTTATCGATGTTGCATCCTTAGTACTGTCAATGCCATCTTTTGCTGAATCCGTAAGTGGCATATGAATCATTGTTACATCTTCTGAGCTTTCAGCTCCAAGATCTTTGCTCAGCTGATCTTTCTTGAATTCGATTGATACCTTTACTGTGCCTTCTGCGGGCTGGTACTCGATCTCTTTGCTTTCGTCTACTGTGCCGTCTTCTTTAACGGGATGTCCCATGAAAGCTATATCGTAAAGGAGTGTGTTGTCTTCATTGAATGTGTCTGTCTTGCTGTCTTTTGAATCTGCTGCGTTCGCATCAACGCCAAGTTTGCCAGCATTGTCATTCAGTGCTGTCATGTATGCATCATAGTTATAATCCAATGAGTCCTTTGTTATCGGAGTTACTTTGAATGTTGCATCATCGGGTATCGCATTTGCATGCGCGAGTTTTGCAGTTACCTTTACGGCGCTGTCTTCATATGTATATACGGACTTCTTGCCATCATTGTACTGGAAATATACTGTAGTGTCTTCCTTAAGCTTTACAGTATCGGATGAATCTATGACTGATACTGAATAGCTGTAGCTGTCATCATCCTTGCTCTTCTTACGAGTGATGGATGTGATCTCTGATTTCTTTCCGTCGATATTTACATATGATTTCTCATAAGTGTATTCGAGGACTTTCTTGTTGCTGCCTTTTTCAATCTGGATCTTCTCCGGCAGAGCTTTGCCTTCTCCTGCGGATAGAGTAAGGGTGTCTCCGTCAAATTTTGGAAGTACGACTTCGGTGTGATCTTTGTCGATCGCATCGCTGTATTCATCTACGTATGTTGCATTTACCTTTACTGCATTTGCATTCTCATATTCAAATGTTACTGTCGTATCTTCTGTGATGTCATAAGATTTGCCGTCAGCAGTATAAGACCAGGTATAGACTGCCTCGTCTTTCTTATTTTCTGTATCATCTTTTGTCTCAGAATCCGTAGTCTCGGAATCTTTTACTTCTTTCTTTTCTATGAACGAGACTACTTTGCCGCCTATCTTTGCATCTTTGTATTCGTAGTCTTCGATCTTGATCGGTGCTTTTTCGGCATCATCAAGTACGAGCTTCCCGGTAAATGAAGGGAGCTCTTCTTTTTCGTGTCCTTTGATCTTCTCGCCATCCTGATCGATCGATGTCGCTGTGATCTTGACGTTCTTTACTTCTTCTTTCTCTG
>JAGPKJ010000170.1 GCA_018053995.1 Lachnospiraceae bacterium
CATCCGAGCACATGGTAAATAAGTATGGATGAGATGTTGTAAAACTGATGCTCATACGATGCATCATTTACTTTAAGTATCCTTATTACAAAATCGCGCGGCATACGTCCGATAAATGATTGTTCTATCGTAATATAGCAGATATATCTGCTTATGGCATCAATCCCCGTATATGTCTCAGAATTCATCTCCTCTTCGCGATCATCGCGCCGATGTGACTTTACCTCTTTTTCTATGGAAATAAAAGGCGGAATGATCGTCGGATAGTCGCATGTGATTATCGTATTCTGCGGATAATATCTATGATCGTAGTATTTGAAAAATCCTGGAATCGCCTTAGTTACAACATCATTCAAATTATGATTTCCGTACGCATCAAAATGCTCCATAAGGCTGTTGTAGCTGTTCAGCGAAGTTCTGACCTTCTGACTGAGTATGCGTCTGCCAGCGTCGTATCTTGCACGGACGCTAAGACTACCTGATTCAGGCAATCTTGTTAACGATTTCTTCCGTGCAGATTCATCAATTTCTGCCGATTCAATCCTATCTCCTGCATCATCACGACACGTACTATCTTCCGATTCATACTCATTTATGCAGTACTGCACCGCGCCCATAAGCTGCTCTGCCGTTTCGTATGTTATCGAGGTGCTGTCGCCCGAAGCATATTTCCGCGAAAGTTCCGCCACAATCTCAAGCATTTCCTGCATCTCATCTTCGTCCATGCTTCCCTCTCTCCTGCATAGTCATGTATTTTATCTGCAGTCAGACCTGCTCATCATTACTGCGTCTCTAAAAAAGCATGCAGTATATTACCTAGTGCATCAAACTCCTACTCATCACCGCGTCTCTTTAGGAAATTTTCGCCCTGCTCCCGAACTTCACGCGCGTACTCGTCTAGCACCGATTCTTCAAGGTTATCGAGCGAACCGCCACATTCACCATCAAATCTATCCTTCATATATTCGAGCAGTTCGTCATCGCTCAGAATGTCCATTGATTCATTTTTGTATTCGTAGAAGATGTCCTGAAGCCGCCCCATCGTCTCCGTAAAATTGTCCTGGTAAATATAAGGCGAGTCGCAGAACGTCTGTATCAGCTTTGGCAGAATACCTTCGCCGAATTCGACTCTCCGTGCTTCTTTCAGCGAATCTTTTCTGTCTCCCGAAAGCACAAGTGCGTCCTTCTCACTTATCGTTATCCCGAAGCGCGAAGTATATTCGTTCATCTTCATTACATTTGCCAGCTGATTTTTCCCGGAAATAGTCTCAAACCAGTTCTCATTTGCCATAATTGTCTCCCTCTATGACGAGATACAGTATGTACCGCTTATCGTCCGGTGCCAGTCAATCCCCGAGCATATACACCGGATAATAGTAAGCCTTTTCATTTATTGGTCTGATCTTATCGCAATTATCTATCACAAGACCGGGCTGAATATCCAATCTGTATTTACTGAGAACATCAAAATTCTTTGTTGCTTTTACCGGGGAAATACTTTTCTTGATCTCTATCGGAAATACTTTTCCCTGCGAAACATACAGAAGATCGATCTCTTTCTGATCCTTATCCCTGTAGTAAAAAAGCGATTCCTTTGGGTCTTTATTATATGCATAAAAGTTCTTGACCATCTCACTGACAACATATGTCTCAAAGAAAGCTCCGCTCATAGCGCATTTCTCAAGCATTTCCGGATTCGGCCACTTGCAGAGATATGCGCACAATCCCGTATCAAGAAAATATAATTTCGGTGATTTGATCACTCTGCTTGAGATATTGGACATATATGGCTGCAACAAATAAATGATTCCTGCGGTTTCGAGAATTGATATCCACCTCTTACACGTCCTTACATCAATCCCTGCATTCCCCGCGATCTCATCATAATGAAGCTCCTGCGCCGTCCTGAGCGCCGCTAAAGAAACAAAATTCCTAAACTGCGTTTCGCTTGATGCCGATATAAGTTTTCTTACATCTTTCTCGATATAAGTCGAAACATATGCCCGGTAATACTGTTCACGGTCAGAATTGCCCGTTACGATATCCGGCATACCTCCGGTAAAAATATCTGAATATATTTGTGCGCGCGTTCTATACTTGATCTTTGTTCTTTTTTCATTTGCAAGAAGTGCTTTTATCGATGGGTCAAACAGATGTCCCTCTTCCCCATATTTCTCTACCTGAGAAAACGACGACATATCTATGATCCCACATCTTCCTGCTAGCGATTCGGAGATTCCCTGCTGCAGTTCAAACCGGTTTGAACCAGTGAGGATATACATAAGCTCTCTTTTCTTATTTTCCCTAGTCCAGATAAGCCGCTGCGAATCTATCTTCTTTTTTATCTCTCCCATAAGTTCCGGCGCTTTCTGTATCTCATCGATCACGAGCGGCCATGCATATGTCTCCAGGAACAATTTGGGATTGCTGATTGCGAGCATTTGATCATCTGCGTCGTCAAGAGTTACATACTGATATCTTTCGCCAAACAGATGATCGACCGTTGTCGACTTTCCTACCTGCCTTGCTCCATATATCACAATACACGGAAAAGATTTTGAAGTTTCGTCAATTACATTCTCAACGGTTCTTTTTATATACATCGTGGCTCCTCTGACAGTCAGCAATTTTGTTTTGATGCTGCAAATTGCACCGTTTTCTTAAGATATACTTCCTACGTTTAAGACTTGCGTCATTATCTTAACTAACAACATCATATATCAAAAG
>JAGPKJ010000171.1 GCA_018053995.1 Lachnospiraceae bacterium
ATTTATTCAGTATACGATCACAGCGGCCATGATGGCGGCGACTGCGGCATATCTGTTCTACACGGTGAGGGAAGGGCTGAATGAGAAACAGTTCATAAAGGCTCAGATTCTGCCGGTGCTCCTTGTAGCGGGCGCGTTCCTCATAAGGTCGGAACTTATGATGATGCTTATGCCGCTAATGGGCGTAACAGTACTGATCAGGTGGAACAGGGAGAAACAACCGCTCTCGAAGACGAGCATTAAGAGATATCTTATTCTGATAGTATCAGTATTTGCACTGCTCGGTATTTCATACGGTGCTGATAAGGCGGCATACAGCAGCAAAGACTGGAATACATTTGAGACAATGTTCGATAACCGCACGCAGCTGTACGATTATCAGAGTATCCCCGGATATTATGGGAATAGCGAATTTTACAGCAGTATCGGTCTTTCAAAGAGCGAACAGAAGCTTCTGGAAAATTACAACTATGGTATTGATGAAAAGATCGATGGCAGCATACTTGGGAAGACTGCAAAGTACGCAGACAGTATCAGAACAGAGAATACAAAGCAGAGACTTGTAAGGGCATTTGCTGAATACAAATATAGAAATTTTCACAAATCCGCCGATTTCCCATGGAATCTGACGATGATAGTACTTTATGTTGCAGTGCTCGTCGCAATTCTTATGAGAAATGAAGGCACGTGGAAAGGCAATTTCCTTAAAGCAGTGTGCCGCCTTGGATTTTTATTTGCAGTAAGAAGCGCTCTGTGGATGTACATATTATATGTGGGCAGGTATCCTGCGAGAATAACACATTCACTCTATTTTATGGAAATGTGTATTCTGATGGCAATGCTGCTTGTTGAATTCCGATGCAAAGTCCGTGATCAGAATTTTATGATGATGTTGAATGGCGTCATCGCGGCGGTGGCATTATGCATACTTACACCTTATAATATCAATGATGTGCGCATAGCGCAGAATCAGCGTGAATATGTAAATAAAAATGAATCGGCGATTCGCACATACTGCGCGGAACATGCAGACAGTTTTTATTTTGAAGATGTCTATTCGACGGTTGATTTTTCGCAGAAAGTATTCGACAATACTGCCACGAGCGCAGGCATGAACAGAAGGATTGCAGCGAATACAGACATTGACAGAGGGGTGCCGAATACAGACATAAACAGCAGTCCGGCGGGTACATCAGACGATACCGAAAGCAGCGTGAACAGTGGAGATAGCGGCACATATAATGGCGCATCAAATATAGATATCTTAGGCGGATGGGCATGCGGGAGTCCGCTGTGGTATAAGAAACACGCGGAAGCAGGAATAGAGAGCGTAAGTGATTCGCTTATATCAGACAAGAATGTATATCTTATTTCCGAGAAGAACGCAGATATGTCCTGGATAACAGACTATTACACCGGGATCGGAAAGACCGTTAAGGTCGAGAAGACCGACGATATAAGCGGAGCGTACGGAGTATATAAGATATTGGAAAGCAAGTAGCGATCAAGCAGCAAACATGTAGTGATTGTGTAGCGATCACGCAGCTCATTACTTGCGAAAACCAGCTGATTATGAGTATGTAGTATAACGATTAAACAGGTAGAAGATTGGATAGGGAATGCATAATAACGAAAAGATAAGTGACGATATAATCTATAGCGTATGTAACAGTGAAAGAAACGGATACAGCCGGGAATATGCATCATCTGAATGGAAGATCTCGGATATGCTCACCGCTCGTCCGATAACATTAGAGGATACGTCTGATATAGTCAGATGGCGCAATGATCCGGAGATCAGGCATAATTTTATTTACCAGAAACCATTCACGGACGAGTCACATAATGAATGGCTGAGAACGAAAGTCTTTACCGGGGAAGTACGTCAGTTCATAATGATGATGCCCGAAAGATTTGCAGTGGGAAGCTTTTATCTGCAGAAGATCAACTGGGAAGAAAAGGAAGCCGAATATGGGATTTTTATCGGAGAACCCAAGGCGCTCCATCATGGATTTGGATCGCTTTCAGCTGACTGGGCAGCTAAGTATGCGAAAGAAGTAATGCATCTTGAACATCTTGTTGTCAGGATATATGCGGACAATCCGGCATCAGTCGCGGCATGTGAACATGCGGGATACAGGATCACTGAGAAGGTAGAAAAATATGTCTGCATCGATGGAAAGTGGCGCGACATATATTTCCTGAAAAATGATCTGTGAAGAGATATGTTTACAGATCGGATACAGAGATGTTGACTGGAAAAATAGAGCAAAATCATGCCATGGAGATAAATACATGTACGAACCTGAATCAAAGAAAAAGATAAGTTTTGTTATTCCGTGCTATCATTCAGCGCAGACGCTTCCGTCAGTAGTCAGGGAAGTATGTGATACGATGGATAAGCTGCCGCAGTATACATTTGAGATGGAGCTTGTGAACGACTGCTCACCGGATGATACGTGGGATGCGATAAAAAGCCTCATCGCAGCGTTCCCACAGGCACATATAACAGGTATAAATCTCGCCAAGAATTTTGGTCAGCACGCGGCACTCATGGCCGGATTCAGGACTATACGCGGGGACATTCTCGTTTGCCTTGATGATGATGGGCAGACGCCTGCAGACGAGGTTGGAAAGCTTCTTGAGAAAATAGAAGAAGGCGATGATGTTGTCTATGCAAAATATGATCATAAACAGCATTCAAAGTTCCGCAACTGGGGCA
>JAGPKJ010000018.1:0-24053 GCA_018053995.1 Lachnospiraceae bacterium
GCGTCCCACAGTCCGTGGTTCAGTCATGAACCCGAATGACCATCCTCACGGTGGCGGCGAAGGTAAGGCTCCGGTCGGACGTCCCGGCCCATGCACACCTTGGGGCAAGCCAGCTCTTGGTTATAAGACACGTAAACACAAGAAGGCTTCCAACAAGCTGATCGTTAGAAGAAGAAATGGTAAAGCCATTAAATAATTAAGGAGGAAAGACATGTCAAGATCACTGAAAAAGGGACCTTTCGCAGACGAATCTCTGCTTAAGAAAATCGATGCTATGAATGCGTCTGGACAGAAACAGGTCATCAAGACCTGGTCACGTCGTTCAACGATATTCCCGTCATTTGTCGGTCATACGATAGCAGTACACGACGGACGTAAGCACGTCCCGGTATATATCACCGAAGATATGGTCGGACATAAGCTTGGCGAATTTGTTGTAACAAGAACCTATAGAGGTCATATGGGTGAAGAAAAGAAGACATCCGTATCAAGCAGTGCCGCACCTGCGGCAGCAGCAGCTCCAGCAGCTGCTCCGGCGGCAGCAAAACAATAATATATCCGCCATATTGAAAGGAGGCAACACCTATGGCTAAAGGACATAGATCTCAAATAAAGAGAGAAAGAAACGAGAACAACAGAGAGACAAGACCCTCAGCAACATTATCATTTGCACGTATCCCCGAGCAGAAAGCATGCTTCGTTATGGATGCGATAAGAGGCAAGGATGTTACAACGGCTCTCGCAATACTTCAGTATAACCCAAGATATGCTTCAGAGGTTACATACAAGCTGCTCAAGTCAGCTGTAGCCAATGCAGAAAATAATAACGGAATGAATCCGGATAATCTCTATGTTGCAGAGTGTTATGCAAATAACGGTCCTATCATGAAGAGGATTCAGCCCAGAGCACAGGGAAGAGCATATCGTATCCTGAAGAGAATGTGTCATCTTACAGTTATCCTTGATGAGAAGAACAAGACAGAGGATGCAGAGACTAAGGATGATACAAAGG
The DNA here is from genome assembly GCA_018053995.1 of Lachnospiraceae bacterium. GTDB lineage: Bacteria > Bacillota > Clostridia > Lachnospirales > Lachnospiraceae > JAGPKJ01. Next base: position 1,013 of record JAGPKJ010000018.1, read on the forward strand.
CAGCTGATAAGAAAGCTTCAAGCGCTAAGCCTGAAAAGAAAGCTACAGCAGCTAAGAAGACTACTACTGCAGCTAAGAAGACAACAGCAGCTAAGAAGACAACAACAGCAGCCAAGAAGACTGACGGTGCTGAAAAGAAGACAGCAGCCAAGAAGACAACAACAGCAGCCAAGAAAACGACTGCAGCTAAGTCAACAACTGCTAAGAAAACTACTACAGCTAAGAAAGCTTCTGATACATCAGAAAAATCAGAGTAACGGGAAGGAGATAAAATGGGACAGAAAGTTAATCCGCATGGCATGAGAGTCGGCATCATTGATGACTGGGATTCCAAATGGTATGCTGACGACAATAATTTTGCAGATTTTCTGGTCGAAGATCACATGATCAGAGAATTTCTCATGAAGAAATTAGAGAATGCCAGCGTATCTAAGATCGAGATCGAAAGAAACGCAGCAGAGAATGCCAGAGTTATCGTTTATACTTCAAAACCCGGCACCATAATCGGCAAGGGCGGCGCAGGAACCGAGGCTCTTCAGAACACACTTTCAAGAAAGACTGGAAGAAAAGTAAGAATAGACATACAGGAGATCAAAAAGCCCGACAGAGATGCACAGCTTGTTGCTGAGAATATAGCATCACAGCTTGAGGCACGTGTATCATTCAGACGTGCGATGAAACAGTGCATGGGCAGAACTATGAAGAATGGTGTCAAGGGAATCAAGACATGCTGTTCAGGAAGACTTGGCGGCGCTGATATAGCCCGTAGAGAATTCTACAGTGAAGGAACAATACCGCTTCAGACACTGCGTGCTGACATAGATTACGGCTTTGCAGAAGCAGATACGACATATGGTAAAGTCGGTGTCAAGGTCTGGATCTACAAAGGAGAAGTACTTCCTACAAAGGCCGAAAAGGAAGGGAGTGTCAAATAATGTTAATGCCAAAGAGAGTTAAGCACCGTAAACAGTTCCGCGGAAGCATGGCAGGAAAGTGCATGCGCGGCAATACTATCACATACGGTGAGTGGGGACTTGTTTCACTTGATCCCTGCTGGATAAAGTCAAATCAGATCGAAGCAGCCCGTGTTGCCATGACTCGTTTCATAAAGCGTGGCGGTCAGGTATGGATAAAGATATTCCCCGATAAGCCTGTAACATTACAGCCTCTTGGAACTCGAATGGGTTCAGGAAAAGGTGCTACGGATCACTGGGTAGCAGTAGTTAAGCCCGGCCGCGTAATGTTTGAGATCGCAGGTGTTACGGACGATGAAGCAAAGGAAGCATTACGTCTTGCTACATATAAACTCCCGTGCAGATGCAAGATCGTTTCCAAAGCTGAGATGGAAGGTGGTGCAGCTGATGAAAACAACTAAATATGTTGAAGATCTGCGTAATAAGTCTGACGCTGAACTGGCTCAGAATCTAACAGATGCGAAGAAAGAACTTTTCAATCTGAGATTTCAGAATGCCACAAACCAGCTTGATAATTCAGCAAGGATAAGAGACGTTCGCAAGAACATTGCTAGAATACAGACAGTAATGACTCAGAAGAAGGCACAGGCCTGAATTCTGTCAGAGCTAATCGGAAAGGAGATATATCGTGGAAGAGAGAAATCTTAGAAAGACACGTATAGGCAAGGTAGTCAGCAACAAGATGGATAAGACTATCGTCGTAGCTGTTGAAGACCATGTGAAGCATCCGCTTTATAAGAAGATCGTTAAGAGAACTTATACATGCAAAGCGCATGATGAAAAAAATGAGTGCAATATCGGAGATACAGTCAAGATAATGGAGACAAGACCCATTTCCAAAGACAAGAGATGGAGACTGGTCGAGATCGTAGAAAAAGCTAAATAATGACTGCTTTCATATGATTGCAGAAGTTTTGGAAGGAGAATGACCATGATTCAACAGGAAAGCAGACTGCAGGTCGCAGATAATACCGGTGCCAAAGAGTTACTTTGCATCCGTGTTATGGGCGGTTCTACCAGAAGGTATGCCAGAATCGGCGATGTCATAGTTGCCAGCGTTAAAGATGCAACACCAGGCGGCGTTGTAAAAAAAGGTGATGTAGTAAAAGCCGTTGTTGTACGTACGGTAAGAAGCACACGCCGTAAGGACGGTTCATATATCAGGTTTGATGAGAATGCTGCGGTAATACTCAAGGATGACAATACACCTAGGGGAACACGTATTTTCGGGCCTGTAGCAAGAGAGCTGCGTGATAAGCAATTCATGAAGATTGTTTCACTGGCTCCTGAAGTATTATAAAGGAGGTGCCTTCATGGCTACGTTAAAGATCAAAAAAGGTGATACCGTAAAGGTAATCGCCGGCAAGGATAAGGATAGAGAAGGCAAGGTTACAACAGTTGATGCCAAGAATCATAAGATCGTCGTTGAGGGTATCAATATGGTAACTAAGCATGAGAAGCCGTCAGCAAAGAATCAGAACGGCGGAATCATTCAGAAAGAAGCACCTCTGGATATCTCTAATGTTATGTATGTCCATAAGGGACAACCTACCAGAGTAGGCTTCAAGATAGAAAAAGACAAAAAAGTTCGCTTCGCTAAATCAACAGGCGAAGTAATTGACTGATATCGGAAAGGAGGTACATAAAAGGTGAGCAGCAGACTTAAAGATTATTACAATAAAGAAGTTAAAGACGCTATGACCAAGAAGTTTGGTTATAAGAACGTTATGCAGATCCCTAAGATCGACAAGATCGTTGTAAACATGGGCGTTGGCGAAGCTAAAGAGAATGCAAAAGCTCTTGAAGCAGCTGTCGCAGATCTTGAGACTATCACAGGACAGAAGGCTGTTACAACTAAGGCAAAGAACTCGATCGCTAACTTCAAATTAAGAGAAGGACAGGCAATCGGATGTAAGGTTACACTTCGCGGAGACAGGATGTATGAATTCCTTGACCGTCTTGTAAACCTTGCACTGCCACGTGTACGTGACTTCAGAGGTGTTGATCCTAACTCATTCGACGGCAGAGGCGATTACGCACTCGGCATCAAAGAGCAGGTCATCTTCCCTGAGATCGAATATGATAAGATTGATAAAGTAAGAGGTATGGATGTCATCATCGTTACCACTGCAAACACTGACGAGGAGGCACGTGAACTTCTTAGACAGTTCAATATGCCTTTTGCGAAGTGACAGCGGTCATATAATTCAGGAGGATATATTTAATGGCTAAGACTTCAATGAAGATCAAACAGCAGAGAAAGCCTAAATTCTCAACAAGAGAATACCATCGCTGCAGAATCTGCGGACGTCCGCATGCATATCTCAGCAAGTATGGCATCTGCAGAATATGTTTCCGTGAACTTGCTTATAAGGGCGAGATTCCGGGAGTTAGAAAAGCAAGCTGGTAAATCGCTGATATCGGCTGCTATCAATAATAAAAGGAGGCTATCAAATGACAATGAGCGATCCTATTGCGGATATGCTTACAAGAATCCGTAATGCAAATACGCAGAAGCACGATACAGTCAATGTTCCATCTTCAAAGATGAAACTTGCTATCGCACAGATTCTGCTTGATGAAGGATATATCAAGAAACTCGATATGGAAGATGCAGGAAGTCATAAGGATCTTCATATCACTCTTAAGTATGGTGAGGACAAGAACGACAAGGTCATCTCCGGAATCAAGAGAATATCAAAGCCCGGACTTCGTGTTTATGCAAATAAGGAAGACCTTCCCAAGGTTCTTGGCGGTCTCGGAATTGCTATAATATCAACGAATCAGGGTGTCATTACCGATAAGAAAGCAAGAGAGCTTAATGTAGGCGGAGAAGTTCTTGCATTTGTTTGGTAATATCATTTATTTGAATCTGTAGACAGAGATTATAAGGAGGTACGGGCATGTCACGTATAGGTAGAATGCCAATCGCAATACCGGCCGGAGTTACAGTTGATATTGCAGAAAATAACAAGGTGACTGTAAAAGGTCCCAAGGGAACACTTGAGAGAGTCCTTCCCGCGGAAATGAATATCAAACAGGAAAATGGGGAACTCTTAGTTGAGAGACCTAATGAACTTAAGAAGATGAAGTCTCTTCACGGTCTTACGAGAACACTTCTCAACAACATGGTTGTTGGTGTTACTGAAGGGTTCGAAAAGAAATTGGAAGTTAACGGTGTCGGTTATGCAGCATCAAAACAGGGCAAGACACTTAATCTGAAACTCGGTTATTCTCATCCGGTTCTTATGGATGATCCAGAGGGACTCACAACTGAAGTTGATGATCATATCATCACGGTAAAGGGTATCGACAAAGAAAAAGTCGGTCAGTTCGCCGCTGAGATCAGAGATAAGAAGAGACCTGAACCTTATAAGGGCAAGGGCATAAAGTATATCGACGAAACGATCAGACGTAAAGTCGGTAAGACCGGTAAGAAATAATAGATAAGGAGAGACTGAGATGATTAAGAAAAATTCAAGACAGGAAACACGTGTTAAGAAACATGACAGAATACGTAACCGTTTCAGCGGTACTGCAGAGAGACCACGTCTTGCTGTTTTCAGAAGCAATAATCACATGTATGCTCAAATTATCGATGATACCGTTGGGAATACATTAGTAGCAGCATCCACGCTTGATAAGGATGTTAAGGATAAGCTTGAGAAGACAAATAACGTAGAAGCAGCGAAATTACTCGGAACCGTTGTTGCGAAGAAGGCACTTGATAAAGGTATCAAGGAAGTCGTATTCGACAGAGGCGGATTCATATATCACGGAAAAGTCGCAGCTTTAGCTGATGCAGCCAGAGAAGCTGGACTGCAATTCTAATGAAGGGAGAAAAACACGTGAGAAACACAATAATTGATCCCACGCAGGTGGAATTACAGGATAAAGTTGTAACGATCAAACGTGTTACAAAGGTTGTCAAGGGCGGCCGTCATATGCGTTTCACAGCACTTGTCGTTGTTGGCGATCAGAACGGACACGTTGGCGCCGGACTTGGAAAGGCTACAGAAATTCCAGATGCCATCCGTAAAGGTAAAGAGGATGCCATCAAGAATATGATCACAATTGGTCTTGATCAGAATATGAGTATCACACATGACTTCATCGGAAAGTATGGTTCATCAGAAGTTCTTCTGAAGAATGCTCCCGATGGTACCGGAATCATAGCCGGTGGTCCTGCACGTATTGTATGCGACCTTGCCGGAATAAAGAATATCCGTACAAAGTCACTTGGCTCTAACAATAAGCAGAACGTAGTTTTCGCTACGATAGCTGGACTTGAGAAGATCAAGACTCCTGAAGAAGTAGCTAAAAACCGTGGTAAGTCTGTAGAAGAAATCACGGCTTAACAGAAAGGAGACAATGAAATGCCTGAAAAGAACGCAAAGACATTAAAGATAACTTTAATGAGATCTCCTATCGGCGCAACACCTAAGCAGAGAGCAACTGTTGAAGCAATGGGTCTGCACAAGATCCGTCAGACAGTTGAACTTCCTGATAACGGGGCAACTAGAGGTCAGATTCAGCATGTCCTGTACATGGTAAAGGTCGAGGAATAATACAATAATCGGAAAAGGAGGTGTCAAAATGGAGTTATCAAATTTGAAATCTGCTGAAGGTTCAAGACATAACGATACTTTCAGAAGAGGCCGCGGATATGGTTCCGGAAACGGAAAGACAGCCGGCAAGGGTCATAAGGGTCAGAAAGCCCGTTCAGGAGCAAAGAGACCTGGTTTCGAAGGTGGTCAGATGCCTTTATACAGACGTCTGCCTAAGAGAGGATTTACATGCCGCAACACAAAGGATATCGTTGCAGTCAATGTTGATCGTCTTGACGTATTCGATAACGATACTACAGTTGATGTAAATGCACTTGTTGAAAAGGGAATAGTATCAAATCCCCGTGATGGTGTAAAGATCCTTGGAAATGGAGAAATTACCAAAAAACTCAATGTCAAGGTAAATGCATACAGTGCATCTGCAAAGGAAAAGATTGAGAAGCTTGGTGGAACTGCTGAGGTGATGTAATATGCTTACTAACCTTAAGAATGCTTTTAAAATGAAGGAAATCCGGAATAAGATCTTTTTCACATTTCTTATGCTCATAGTAATAAGACTTGCGTCACAGATCCCAGTTCCGGGTGTAAACAGAGATTATTTTTCGAACTGGTTCGCACAGCAGACCGGTGATGCATTTAACTTCTTTGATGCTTTCACCGGCGGCTCATTCCTTAATATGTCGATAGTTGCACTGAACATTACGCCATATATCAATGCTTCCATCATAATGCAGCTTCTTACGATAGCTATACCAAAGCTTGAAGAGATGCAGCGTGAAGGAGAAGATGGCAGAAAGCTTATTGCTTCTATCACACGTTATGCTTCAGTGGGTCTTGCACTTATTGAATCATCCGCGATGGCGATAGGACTTGGACGTAATGGTCTCTTGGAGAATTACAACGCACTTAGTGTAATCCTCGCTATATCAGCTCTTACAGCTGGTTCCGCATTCATGATGTGGATTGGTGATCAGATCACTGAGTTTGGTGTAGGAAACGGAATATCTATAGTACTTACTATCAATATCCTTTCACGCACACCGCAGGATATCGCGAGCCTTTTCAAACAGTTCGTTATCGGCAAGAGCATAGCAAAGGGTGTTGTAGCGGCTATCATCATAATAGCGATCATTGTCGGCATGGTAATACTTGTAATATTGCTCAATGATGCTGAGAGAAAGATACCGGTTCAGTATGCCAAGAAGGTTTTGGGAAGAAAGACAGTTGGAGGTCAGTCATCGTGCATCCCTCTTAGGGTCAACACGGGAGGCGTTATCCCTGTCATCTTTGCATCATCAATGATGCAGTTCCCGGTTGTTATTTGTTCATTTGCTAATTACAAAGGAACGGGAGTATGGTCAAAGATACTTAAGGGACTTAGCTCGAGCAACTGGTGTGATCCCAAGGAGCCGCTCTATTCTATCGGACTGGTGCTTTACATTGTACTTGTTATTTTCTTCGCATACTTCTATACATCTATCACGTTCAACCCGATTGAGGTTGCTGATAATATGAAGAAGCAGGGCGGATTTATACCGGGTATCAGACCCGGCAAACCGACAAGCGATTATCTTAACGGCATTCTGAATTATGTTATTTTCATAGGTGCCGTAGGACTGACAATCGTCTGCGTCATACCGTATTTCTTTAATGGATTCTTTAACGCGGATGTGTCATTTGGCGGAACAAGTCTGATCATTATCGTCAGTGTTGTTCTTGAGACTGTGAAACAGATCGAATCAATGATGCTGGTACGTAATTACAAGGGATTCCTCAGTGATTGATGAATTCAATCTTTACAGATCATGCGGTCATGCAGTAAATGCGTGACCGCATTTAAGCTGAAACAGAATTATGAAGCATTGTTCTTGAAGAAAGGGAAAATTATGAAAATAGTAATGCTTGGAGCACCCGGTGCCGGAAAAGGCACACAGGCTAACATGATCGCAGAAAAATACAATATTCCTCATATTTCCACGGGAGATATTTTCAGAGCAAATATAAAGAACGGAACAGAACTTGGCAAGGAAGCAAAAGGATATATGGATAAGGGACAGCTCGTACCAGATGAGCTTACAGTAAAGCTTCTTCTCGACAGAGTCGCACAGGCTGACTGCAAGAATGGATATGTACTTGATGGTTTCCCGAGAACGATACCTCAGGCAGAAGTTCTGGACGGCGAACTTACGAAGAATGGCGAAAAACTGGACTATGCTATAGATGTAGATGTACCGGATGAGAACATCATCCACCGCATGGGTGGAAGACGCGCATGTCTTAAGTGTGGAGCTACATATCACGTAGAATATGTACCGCCTAAGAAAGACGGCATCTGTGATGTATGCGGAAGTGAACTTGTCCTTCGTGATGATGATAAGCCGGAGACAGTTAAGAACCGTCTTAAGGTATATCATGATCAGACACAGCCGCTGATAGAATATTATACAAAGCAGAATGTTCTTCATTCAGTTGATGGGACTCAGGATGTGAACAAAGTATTCTCGGATATAACTGAGATGCTTGGCTGATAATGAAAAAGGAATCTCAGATATAACTGAGATGCCTGCTGATAAGAGGCGTATATGGCAGTAACAATAAAGTCTGAAAATGAGATAGCGCTTATGCGCGAATCCTGCCACAGACTTGCACAGGTACATAAAGAGCTTGCGGCGATCGTGCTGCCTGGCATATCTACATTTGAGATCAACAGGACAGCAGATGAACTTATAAGAAGTCACGGTGGAATACCTAATTTTCTGGATTATGAAGGTTATCCCGCATCGGTATGTGTATCGGTGAATGACGAGATCGTCCATGGCATTCCGTCGAAGGACAGGATAATAAAAGACGGAGATATAGTAAGCATTGATGCAGGTCTGATCTACAAAGGATATCATTCGGATGCGGCTCGTACTATAGCAGTCGGAAATATTTCCGAAGAAGCAGGGAAACTTATTGAGGTTACGCGTCAGAGTTTTTTTGAAGGACTAAAGGCTGCAAAGGCTGGAAATCATTTGTATGATATATCAAACACGATAGGCGATTATGTGACTCAATTTGGATATGGTATAGTCGAGGACATGACGGGGCATGGCATAGGAACATCAATGCATGAGGATCCGATGATACCGAATTTCAGACAAGGTGAGATGGGAATATACCTTCAGCCGGGTATGACACTTGCGATAGAACCCATGATCAACATTGGAAAAAAGGATATCAAGATCTCGGATAATGGATGGACCGTGTCGACTGCAGATGGATCGCTGTCAGCACATTATGAAAATACGATACTCATAACGGATGGCGAACCCGAGATTCTTTCGCTGATCGGATGATTGATACGCAGTATGAGCTCTGGCTCAGGGAGGAAATTTATTAATGTCAAAAGCAGATGTCATTGAACTAGAAGGAACAGTAGTTGAAAAGCTGCCAAACACGATGTTTAACGTTCAGCTCGAGAACGGACATGTCGTTCTCGCACATATAAGCGGCAAACTCAGACAGAATTTCATACGTATACTTCCGGGAGATAAGGTAACACTGGAACTCAGCCCGTATGATCTTTCAAAAGGCAGAATCGTATGGCGCGATAAATAAAGCACAGATGCTTACGTTACATTATGCAGCATGAAGAATGAAAATCGTATGATGAGAAAATTCGTGGTTGCAAATAAATAACGTGGGTGATACAATATAACACGGACTTTTCTGAAAGGAGGAACAAAAATGAAGGTAAGATCATCAGTTAAGCCGATGTGCGAAAAGTGCAAAGTCATTAGACGCAAAGGCAAAGTAAGAGTGATCTGTGAGAATCCGAAGCATAAACAGGTACAAGGATGATCCCCGGCGCATAATATGCGTTCAGGGTCTCTTGTGTCCTATTCATTATAGATTGATTTATTTCGGTAATGATAAGTGGAGATAAGGGCCTACGGAGATTACTTCTTGATACCAATGCAAATTGGATAGACCTGGGTCACAGGTTAGGCATAGTATGCCTCAATCAACTGGTAATTGGTAATGTAACTAAATTAGAGGAAACAACAAACTTTATTTGGAGGAAATTTACAATGGCTCGTATCGCAGGAGTTGATTTACCGAGAGAAAAGCGCATTCAGATCGGTCTCACATATATATTCGGGATCGGCAGAACAAGCGCAGACAAGATTCTTGATGCTGCACAGGTAAGCCCGGACACACGTGTAAGGGATCTGACAGATGATGAAGTCAAGAGACTTGCTGAAGTTATTGATAAGAATTATACAGTAGAAGGTGATCTCAGAAGAGAAACCATCATGAACATCAAGAGGCTCGAAGAGATCGGATGCTACAGAGGAATCCGCCATAGAAAGGGCCTTCCCGTACGTGGTCAGAGAACTAAGACTAATGCCCGTACAAGAAAAGGACCTAAGAAGACTATCGCTAATAAGAAGAAGGATACATTATAATCCATCAGAAAGGGAATGGTTAGAATAATATGGCAGCAAAGAATGAATCATCAGCAAAGAAAACCGGAAAAAAGCGTGTCAGAAAGAACGTTGAACACGGACAGGCTCATATCCAGTCTTCATTTAACAATACTATCGTAACACTTACAGATACCGAAGGAAATGCACTTAGCTGGGCAAGCGCAGGCGGACTTGGATTCAAGGGTTCAAGAAAGTCTACTCCTTATGCAGCTCAGATGGCAGCAGAGACAGCAACAAAGGCTGCTCTTCCTCACGGTCTTAAGACAGTTGATGTTATGGTCAAGGGTCCCGGAACCGGTCGTGAAGCCGCTATCCGTGCTCTTCAGGCAGCAGGACTTGAAGTTACAAGCATCTGTGATGTAACACCTGTTCCTCACAACGGATGCCGTCCGCCTAAGCGTCGTCGTGTATAGTTTTCGTTTATAGCATTTCTCCGGGAATCTCAGATACTGCCTATATGTATAGTTACAGTATAGATATTTAGGAGATTGTGCGGTAAATAATATCTCTACCAAAAGGGATGTTGGAAGAAAGTACAGTAATGTACTGTAAACAACTGTAGTTTGAAAAAACCAGAATCGAAAGGAGCCACATAAAATGGCAGTCAACAAAACACCTATATTAAAGAGATGCAGATCACTTGATCTTGATCCTACATATTTAGGATATGATAAGAAATCAAACAGGACAAAACTTCACCAGACAAGAAAGATGAGTGAATATGGACTTCAGGTTCGTGAAAAGCAGAAGGCCAAGTTTATTTACGGCGTTCTTGAGAAGCCTTTCAGAAATTATTACAAGAAGGCTGACCGCATGAAGGGTATGACCGGTGAAAACCTTATGATCATGCTTGAAATGAGACTTGACAGTATCATCTTCAGAATGGGATTTGCAAGAACAAGAAAAGAAGCAAGACAGATCGTTGATCATAAGCATGTACTTGTTAATGGAAAGGCTGTTAATATACCTTCATATCAGTGCTCAGCAGGCGATGTTATCGAGATTCGTGAAAAATCAAAGAGCCTTCAGAGATATAAGGATATCCTTGAAGCTAATAACGGAAAAGCATGCCCGGAGTGGCTTGATGTTGAGAAAGATGCTCTCAAGGGAACAGTAAAAGCTCTTCCTACAAGAGAACAGATCGATGTTCCAGTAGACGAGATGCTTATAGTCGAGCTGTATTCTAAATAATGATATATGCCCGTAACTGAAAACCATTCAGTGCAGACATAAGTCTCAAAAGGAGGGTATATACCGTGTTTGATTTCGAAAGACCCAATATCAGTGTCGAAGAGATTTCTGATGATAAAAGATATGGCAAATTTGTCGTTGAACCGCTCGAAAGAGGATATGGCACAACACTTGGAAATTCACTTAGAAGAATCATGCTTTCTTCACTTCCAGGAGCAGCAGTAAGTCAGATAAAGATTGACGGCGTTGATCATGAGTTCACATCTATTCCTGGAATAAAGGAAGATGTAACAGAGATCATCATGAACGTCAAGAGTCTTGCAATCAGAAATAACAGCGAGACAGATGAGCCTAAGACTGCTTACATCGAGTATAGCGGAGAAGGTGTCATCCATGCATCTGATATCCAGGTTGATCAGGATATCGAGATCATGAATCCTGACCAGACAATCGCTACACTTAGCGGAAAAGACGCAAAGCTTTATATGGAGCTTACAATCACAAAAGGTCGTGGTTATATAAGCGCCGAGAAGAATAAGTCAGATTCATTCCCGATCGGAGTTATTGCGATCGATTCAATCTATACACCTGTTGAACGTGTCAACGTTACTGTTGAGAATACTCGTGTAGGTCAGGTCACAGATTATGACAAACTGACTCTTGATGTTTATACGAATGGTTCACTGTCACCTGATGAAGCAGTCAGTCTGGCTGCAAAAGTCCTGAGCGAACACCTCAGCCTTTTCATCGATCTGTCAGAGAACGCAAAGACAGCAGAAGTTATGGTTGAAAAGCCGGATGATGATAAAGAAAAAGCGCTTGAGATGAGCATTGATGAGCTTGAACTTTCAGTTCGTTCATACAACTGCTTAAAGAGAGCCGGAATCAATACTGTTCAGGAGCTTATAAGCAAGTCACCTGAAGATATGATGAAGGTAAGAAATCTCGGACGCAAGTCACTTGAAGAAGTACTTGCAAAGCTCAAGGATCTTGGTCTTGAACTTCATACTGGTGAAGAGTGATAGTTAATAGTCCTTTTTGTTCAGTGCACCGGTAAATCCGATGAGTTCGTGTGTGCTGTCTCATAGGGCATAGATAAAGTATCAGACAGGTAAGTCCAAAGTGCGCGGTCTGATGCACCATAAGGGAGAGAACTCCCGTATATGAGAAAGGAGCCATATAATGGCAATGTACAGAAAACTGGGAAAGGCTACACCTCAGCGTAAAGCACTTCTCAGAACACAGGTTACAGATCTTATTTACAAGGGAAGAATCATCACAACTGAGGCTCGTGCCAAGGAAGTACAGAAGATGGCTGATCCGCTTATCGCTATGGCAGTCAAGGAGAAGGATAACTTTGAGACAGTCAAGGTTCAGGCTAAGGTTGCCCGTAAGGACAAGGATGGCAAGCGTGTAAAGCAGATCGTTGATAAAGAGACTGGCAAGGTTCTTGCTGAGTCAGCACATGATAAGGATGGCAAGGTCGTTAAGATGGATAACGGCAAGACTGTTACCGTTTACGATACTGTTGAGAAAGAGATCAAGAAGGACAAGCCTTCAAGAATGCATGCTCGTCGTAAGATGCTCTCAGTCCTTTATCCTGTAACTGAAGTTGGTAAGGCTGGCGCTGGTGCTAAGAAGTCAACAAAAGAGATTGATCTTGCTGACAAGCTTTTCAATGAATATGCTCCTAAGTATGCTAACCGTAAGGGTGGCTATACTCGCATAATCAAGATTGGACCTCGTAGAGGCGATGCAGCTATGGAAGTTGTTCTCGAACTCGTTTGATCCTTAAGATCAATAATATGTAGATTAAAGGCACGTACTGCATTTCTGCGGTACGTGTTTTTTTGCTCTTTCGCACGTCGCCTGCGTTTGCACGCCGCCTGCGTTTGCACGCCGCCTGCGTTTGCACGCCGCCTGCGTTTGCACGCCGCCTGCGTTTGCACGCCGCCTGCGTTTGCACGCCGCCTGCGTTTGCACGCCGCTCACGTGATGATACTGTTTCGACACGCTTGCGCTCATTGCAGGCGAAGCGGTGCTATGCTCGAAAAAACCTCGCTTAGCACTGTCGCCTGCAAATGGTCGGTCACAGTATCATCACGTGAACGGCTATGCGTAGGGTAGGGAAGCGATATCATTCGCGTGGCGGCTGTGCGATGAGTAGGGGAACAGAAGCATTCACGTGGCGGATGTGCGGATGCGTAGGGAAGTCGTATTTGTTATGTTAACATAGCAAAATTATAGTTTCTTCTCGAAATGCTGATAGTCTTTGCAACTTTTCCAGTTGCCGCCCCAAGTGAACCCGTGCTGTATGAAGAGCTTGTATGCCAGGTCATCAGTCGTTATCTTATATGGATAGGAGGCGGTGCGGTCTGCATATGGAACGCAGCATGGAAGTTTGATACTTGGTATGCCTTTTTTGTATGTTATGTAGGGATTGTAGAGAGGATTGATGTCTACTGCAAGTCCGAGTGAATGGTTTGACAGTTTTTTCTTTCCTTCAACTGTCCGGAAATTGAAACAGGATGTGTTGTTATCTGTTACGGATGCATCGTCATTTCCGCCATAATCATCAATGAGGCGTATTTTGTCGATGCGATAGTCATTATCGTAGAGTTCACTGAATATCTCTAGGAGGTCATTAGCTATCGCTTTATTGCAGATCATTTCACCGATGCAGTCTTTATCATCACCATTCTTATATTTTAGTGTAAGGTACCTGAGATCATCGTACGATGGAACTTTACTTTTATAGGTAGTCGATGCAGTCGATGTAAGATCAGGGTAGGAGATGCCTGTTATACGAATCTTTACTGCTTCAGAAATAGGCGATGAAGTGAATCCGGGTTTATAGGTGAATGTTTCGCCGGACATCGTTTTTTGAGTAGTATCATATTGCACGGTAGATGCTGTTACGGATACTGTTTCTGAAGTAGATGTGCCAATAGTGTCAGCTTTTTCATTTTCTTTGGTTTTATTGCTTACACTGGCATTATTTCTTTCAGATGTTTTATCAGTTGCAATGGAATTAGTGTTCGAGTCGGACTTACTTTGTTTATTTGCCTTGTCGGTCATGTTTGCAGTGTCGTTCGTTCCTGGGTTACTGTCTTCAACAGATTCAGTAGTTGTGCTAGATCTATCATTTGCATCTGAATTCACATTTTCGTTAGTGCTATCATCTATGTCAGATGTTGTATTTTCGTCTGAAAATGATGTTGTACCATAGGCAGCAGTAGGATCATCTTCTGCATATTCGCTGAGCGTCTGTGATCTTGTCAGAAAGTGAACGATTATAGCGCATACTGCAATGAGTATGCCGATTTCAACAATCCCGGTAAGCAGGGCTTTACGGGCACTCTTAGATAAGCTGCTATCTGTTTTTAGGGGAGTTCCTTCAGTTGAACTATTCTCTGGATTATTATTTGAATCATTACTTGAATTATTGTCTACGTTATTTTTTGAATTGATATTAGCATCATCGTCTGTACTATTTTCAGAATTGATATTAGCATCATCGTCTGTACTATTTTCAGAATTGATATTAGCATCATCGTCTGTACTATTTTCAGAATTGATATTAGCATCATCGTCTGTGTTATTTTCTGACTTATTGCTGGAATTAGCGTTATATTCTTTATTGAGATTCTTATCTGAAATTTTCATTTTTTGAATTATCCTTTCCACATTATAAGAAAAGCGGTAGTTCTATTGTTATTAGTTGTGCGGGATCACAGGGACTTGTCGTGTAAGTGTTAAGCATGTAATTCATGAAAAAATGAACGTAATGTGACTTTATCTCATCACGATTTTAATCCTCATCATAATATATCTTAAACGGCGTGTTTGCAAATGGAAGCAGAAAAAGCTTGCAGTTTTGACTGCGAAACATCATAATACGAATACAAGCTATTTGAACTTGAGTAGTTTTCTATTAAGGATATTGTCAATTATATTCATTGCCAGTTTCTGGCAGGTGTGCAAGCGCTTATGCGCGGGCAATGCTTTGCAGCATTGAACTCATACCAAATTCTCAAAAAGGTTAAAGCCTGATTAAAGCAATCAAAGAATTGAAAGCAATGAAAGCAATGAAAGCAATGGGTATAAATGCTGACGAATATTGTTTATTAAAATATTCGTATATTATAGTTTATCAATATACTCGGAATTTGAGCTTGTCATAATGTGACAGGAGGTGATATTCAACAAATAGCGTAAGTTGCATCATTCAGAGAAGAATGCGAAATCAGTGATGTAATTTCTCAATAAATGCACGGTTGACATAACTAAACTGCATCACCATGCAATATCTAACGCGAAACTGATGCATAATTCTACTTGAAAGAGGGGGTATAACAAGACAAAACAAGAGGAAATACATCATATTGCTATAAAAAAACTGTATGTGATGTTAATTCGTAACTTATCACTTCAACAACCCCTACCTAAATTATGAGAAATGCATCAGCGTAGGTCATGTGTTGCTTGAGTGATGTATAGAAAGAAATATGAACGATTTGGGATATTAGGAAATGCATCACTACAGGACATAATGTTATGTGGGTGATGCAAAGAAAGAAATACGAACGAACGGGATTAGCTTGGAACAATAGGATATACATCAATGTAGGGCATAGATTGCTTGAGTGATGCATAGAAAGAAAATGGAGGGTTGAATATGAATAAAGACAACACAAACAAAGACAACACAAACAAAGACAACACAAACAAAGACAACACGAACAAAGACAACACAGACAACATGAATAGAAATGAGAAATATGAATTGTTGCAGAATAATAGTAAAACTGAGGGCAAAGACAGAATTACTATTGAGGAATTGAACAAAATCATGCGGATGGCGGAAAAAGACATAAGGTCTGCGCCAAAGGGGACTCTGTATGCCATTCCGAAAGGGAAGAAATATCAGTATTACTGTAAGACCGATGGAAAGCCAAGGATGTATATCAAGAGATCAGAGGACGATATTGCCAAGAGACTGGCGCAGAAAGAATATGCACAGAAGGTTTATAAAATGGCGAAACATGACATTGCAATTCTTGATAAAATAGAAAAACTTCACTATCGTGATGATTATTTTTGTATCAATCAAAAACTTACAGTTGCAAAGCAAAATATTGTGACTTCGTATATCTACGATAATGCCGTATATGCAGAGACATGGGAAAATAAACAAAAAGCGATTAAAGATAACAAGCAGGATTCACGTGTGTACGCATTAGGTGATGAGGAGGAAGATGCGATAATGACAGAAAAAGGCGAGATAGTCAGATCAAAATCAGAGAAGATTATCTCCGATAAGTTATACATGTTAGGGATTCCATATGTATATGAATTCCCATTGAATCTAAATGGGATAGGATATATAAGACCGGATTTCTATGTGTTGAATGTCAGAACAAGAGAAGCGTTTTACTGGGAACATTTTGGAATGATGGATGATTCTGATTATAGTGAAAAAGCAATCAAAAGAATTGAATCGTATGAGAAAAATAAGATATTTCCGGGAAGAAATCTCATACTTACATATGAGACAAGCAATCACCCGATTAATAATAAGACAATAGATGAAATAATAAATGAATATCTCATATGACGATAGACGGAATAATAAATGTACATCTCATATGATGATTTAGTACCATAGCAAAACCATAATTTTAACATCCATATCGTATGCTATATCAAACTGCCATCCATATCGTATGCTATATCAAACTGCCATCCATAATCGTATGCTATATCAAACTGCCATCCATATCGTATGCTATATCAAACTGTCATCCATATCATATACTACATCGACCTTGTAAAGTCGTGATAAATCAAGTAGAATAAACGCGAACATGTAAATGATTGGTGGTAGATCATGGGAATAGTAAAGACAGAAAATCTTGTATTTGAATATATAAGAAGAGACGAAGAAGGCAATGTAGAAGGAATAACGCGTGCCGTAGATAATGTTACTCTTGATATCAAAAAGGGTGATTTTATCGCTATACTCGGGCATAACGGCTCGGGAAAATCTACACTTGCGAAACATATAAATGCGATACTTATGCCAACAGAAGGAACTGTCTGGGTTGACGGAATGGATACGACGGTAGATGATCATCTGTGGGATATCAGACAAGAGGCTGGTATGGTATTTCAGAATCCGGATAATCAGATAATCGGACAGGTAGTCGAAGAGGATGTCGGATTTGGGCCGGAGAATATGGGAGTTCCTACTGATGAGATTTGGAAGCGTGTTGAGGCAAGTTTAAAGGCTGTAGGAATGTATGAGTTCAGAAAAAGTTCTCCGAACAGGCTTTCAGGTGGACAGAAGCAGAGAGTCTCAATAGCAGGAGTTTTGGCGATGGAGCCGGAGTGTATAGTGCTTGATGAACCGACCGCGATGCTTGACCCGAATGGACGAAAAGAGGTAATAGAATCAGTCAGGAAGCTTAATAAGGAAAAAGGAATAACGGTAATTCTGATAACGCATTATATGGAAGAGATAATAGATGCCGATGAAGCATTTGTGATGGATAAAGGAAGCATTGCGATACAGGGAACTCCGAGACAGATATTTTCGCAGGTTGAGTTGCTGCGCAGTATGAGGCTTGATGTGCCTCAGGTAACTATGCTGGCATATAAACTTAAGAAAGCTGGATTAGATCTTCCTGACGGGATACTTACAGCACGGGAGCTTGCGGACGCACTGAATAAAACTAAAGGTCAGAAACCAATATTTGAAAGCAAGGCAATATAAAGCAAGGCAATATAAAGCAAGGCAATATAAAGCAAGGCAATATAAAGCAATGTAATGCAGCATAAAACGGACACGTTTTATATGATTAGGGTATTGCGTGAGGAACTTGTGCGTTGAAAGAGTAGGAAAATAATAGATGTCTATTATATTGGATCATGTGAGTTATGTATATAATGAGAACTCCGCGATGGAATCGAAGGCACTTGGAGATATTTCATTTAAAATAGAAAATGGTGAGTTTGTAGGTCTTATAGGTCATACAGGGTCTGGAAAGTCTACGCTTGTTCAGTTGCTGAATGGTCTGCTGAAGCCAACAGGTGGAAATGTCTATTTTAACGGTGCGGATATAAACGACAAGGAATACGATAGGAATAAACTGCGCAGCAGCGTCGGTCTTGTATTTCAGTATCCGGAACATCAGCTCTTTGAGGAGACAGTTTTCAAAGATGTCTGTTTTGGACCGGTAAATATGGGACTTGAGCGTAAAGAAGTTGAACTTCGCGCATATGACGCGCTGAAGAAAGTCGGTCTTGAGGATGATTGTTTTTATCAGTCACCGTTTGACCTGTCGGGAGGGCAGAAACGGCGCGCCGCGATAGCAGGCGTACTTGCAATGCGGCCGGAGATCATGATACTTGATGAACCGACAGCAGGACTTGATCCAAAGGGGAGAGATGACATACTGAATCTTATTTCCCATCTTAGAGAAGAAACGGGAATGACGATAATCCTCGTGTCGCACAGCATGGAGGATGTAGCTGAACATGTCAGCCGCATACTCGTTATGAATCGTGGAATGCTCATATATGATGATGAGCCTAGAAAGGTCTTTGCACATTACAAAGAACTTGAGAAGATAGGACTTGCTGCACCACAGGTGACGTACATAATGCAGCAGCTGCGGCAGGACGGATACGATGTCAGAACTGACTGCCTGACGCTTGATGAAGCGGAAGAAGATATACTGCGTGCTCTTGGAAAAGGAGGGCATGCCGTATGATGGATGTTGTCATTGGGCAGTATTATCCTTCAGAATCTCCGATACATAGGCTTGATCCAAGGGTAAAACTTGTATCTACATTTCTTTTTATCATATCGCTTTTTGTAGTGAAGAATATATATGGATATGCGATCATAACGGTATTTTTGGCTGCTATAATATTAGTATCAAAAGTGCCATTCAAATATATAATAAAGGGCATGAAAGGAATACTTATCCTCATGCTCGTATCAGTGGTGTTTAATCTTTTTCTGACACCGGGGCATGTTGTCGTTGCTATAGGAAAGCTTCATATAACATCGGAAGGCATAATACTTTCCGTGAAAATGGCTGTACGTCTTACATACCTTATCATTGGCTCATCGATAATGACATTGACGACAACACCTAACAATCTGACAGATGGTCTTGAGAGCATTATGAGACCACTGCGGGTATTTCGCGTTCCGGTGCATGAGATAGCGATGATGATGTCGATAGCACTTAGGTTTATCCCGATACTGCTGGAAGAAACAGACATCATCAAGAAAGCACAGATGGCCAGGTGTGCAGATTTTGAGACAGGAAATTTCATAAAGAGAGCGAAGAACATGGTTCCACTTCTGGTACCGCTTTTTGTTTCAGCATTTAGAAGAGCGAATGATCTTGCAATGGCGATGGAAGCAAGATGTTATCGCGGCGGCGATGGCAGAACAAAGATGAAGCCTCTTATTTACAAGAAGAGAGATGCAATATCATATGTGATAGTTATGGCATATCTGGTTCTATGCTGTACGGTTGGAAGAATCTGATACTGATTTGCAGAGAGTTTGTGGAGACTGAAAATGAAAAGGATAAAGATCACGGTCGCATATGACGGAACTTTATATCATGGATGGCAGATACAGCCGAATGCTGTCACGATAGAGGGTGAGCTGAACAGATGCCTTTCCGAGCTGACTGGTGAGAATATAGAAGTAATAGGCGGCAGCAGGACGGATGCCGGTGTACATGCACTTGGAAATGTTGCAGTATTTGATACGGAGTCGCGAATGGATCCGTCAAAGTTCTCTTATGCGCTCAATCAGCGGCTTCCTGATGATATAAAGGTCATCGATTCGGCACTGGTACCAGATGATTTTCATCCGCGTCACTGCGAAACAATCAAGACATACGAATACCGGATCTACAGAGCGGATTTTCCAATGCCGGTAAGAAGACTCTACACATATTTCACATATCATAGGCTTGATGTTCAAGCGATGCGCGAGGCATGCGCGTATCTTGAGGGAAAACATGATTTCAAGAGCTTCTGCAGCGCCCACGCTGAGGCAGAGAGTACCGTGCGTACGCTGTATCTTGTCGATGTGCGTGAAGAAGGACCTGAGATCGTGATAAGCATTACGGGAAATGGATTTTTATACAATATGGTTCGTATTATTGTGGGGACACTTTTGTACGTAGGAACCGGAAAATATCACGCGGAGCATGTTGCGGATATAATCGAAGCATGCGACAGATCAAAGGCCGGACCGACAGTTCCGGCATGCGGGTTGACACTTGTAAGTTACAAATTCCTTGATAGTGAGCCGAAAGTTAAGAGATGGTGATAGCTTGGGCTATTATGACATGATTGTGCCTTTGAAAGAATTATGAAAAGCCAGAGATGGTTGAACAGGGGGCGATTATTATGGGGGAAAATAAGAGAAATCACGAGGTTACAAAGAGGCAGCGGCTTCTTACGGCAGACGGGTTTATAGCGGAACCTGGATGGAGCAGACAGCCGGTCTGGGAATACAGCCGTAAAGATATTCATGCTCTCAAGACGAAGATCAAAGAATGGGATTATTATCTTGTTATGGGAGACGGATTTGGGGTGGCATTCACAATCTCCGACGATGGTTACATCGGACTTCAGTCCATATCATTTCTTGATTTTACAAAGCCTTTTGAAAATACGAAGACAGTGCTGTCACTTTTTCCGATGGGGAAGCTGAACATGCCACCATCAACAGTGACTGGCAACTGTCATTTTTCAAATAAGAATTGTTCTATGGATTTTATTGTTGAAAATGGACGGCGGATCATACGCTGCAGTATGACTGATTTCCACGAAGGACATGATATAAGCTGCGATATTACGCTTGAACAGCCACAGATGGATTCAATGACGATCGCGATTCCATGGACAGGGACAAAGGCGTTCTATTATGATCAGAAGATAAACTGCATGCCGGCATCCGGAAGCATTTTATTTGACGGAAAAGAATATACACTTGATCCTTCGAAGAACTTCGGAATACTCGACTGGGGACGTGGAGTGTGGACTTATAATAACACATGGTATTGGGGTTCGTGTAACTGCGTTATAGGAGGCAAGCCGTTCGGCTTTAACATAGGATACGGATTCGGTGACACAACGGCTGCAAGTGAGAACATTGTCTACTATGATGGAAAAGGGCATAAACTAGACGATATCACATTCAATATTCCGGAGAAATATACGGATAAATGGACATTTACGAGCAGTGACGGCAGGTTTGAGACAGAATTTACGCCGGTGATCGACAGAAAAGCATGCCTGAACGCAGGAATAGTCATGTCAGATCAGCATCAGGTATTTGGTAAGATGAGTGGCAGAGTTGTCTTAGATGACGGAACGCCGCTGGAGCTTAAGGATGTTATGTGTTTCGCCGAAAAGGTGCATAACAGATACTGATGAGGGTGTTAAAAGCAGTATTACATCAAGGTGTTATGTTTCTCAAAGCTACGTTGTTGATTGCAAGTTATGGAAACAGAATGATTTTGGCACTTTTATCATAAAATAAAATGGATTGAAGCTTGACAGTGCAGGCTGCATACCATATAATAATTAGCTGTGACAACATTTCTGACGGGATACCAATAGCCCTGGTATTTCACGAAGATAGGTTGAGTAAAGTCAGAAGGCTCAGAACGCAGCCGGACATCTGCAGGATGAATACCCGAAGACATCAGTTTTGGAGGATAAAAATGGATACATATATGCCTAGCGGCACAGCAATCGAAAGAAAATGGTATGTTGTAGATGCTACGGATATGACACTCGGACGTCTTTCAAGTGAAGCGGCCAAAGTGCTTACCGGCAAGAACAAGCCCACTTATACACCTTTCCTTGATATGGGAGATAATCTCATCGTCATCAATGCAGCAAAGGTTAAGGTTACGGGTAAGAAACTCGATCAGAAGATCTATTACAGACATTCTGAATATGTTGGCGGACTTAAGAGTGCTACACTTCGCGAGCGTATGAATAAGACCCCCGAGCGTGTTGTTGAGGGTTCAATAAAGGGAATGCTTCCTCACGGACCTTTAGGAAGAAGAATGTTCACAAAGCTTCATGTTTATGCTGGCGCAGATTATGAGCAGGCAGCACAGAAACCTGAAGTTCTTAAATTCAACTGAGGTCTGAAAGGAGAAGACAATGGCTAAGTCAGCTAAGAAAAGCGAGACAAAGTATTACGGAACCGGCAGAAGAAAGAGTTCCGTTGCAAGAGTATATCTTGTACCTGGAAATGGAAAGATCACGATCAATGACAGAGGCATCAAGGAGTTCTTCGGTCTTGAGACACTCATCACGATCACAAAGCAGCCTCTTACAGCTACAGAGACGTTAGACAAGTTCGATGCTATCATCTTTGTAAAGGGTGGCGGCACAACAGGACAGGCTGGTGCCTGCAGACTCGGGATCGCAAGAGCGCTCCTTGAGGTAGATGCAGATTACAGACCTACTCTCAAGAAGGCAGGATATCTTACAAGAGATCCTCGTATGAAGGAGAGAAAGAAGTACGGTCTCAAAGCAGCAAGAAGAGCACCACAGTTTTCAAAGAGATAATATTTGCGAGCAGTCGCATAATGAAAAGAGCTTCCGAGTTTACTCGGAAAGCTCTTTTTTTATGCGACTATTGGCAGATTTGATGATGACCGAGGATTTGCGAAGCAAATTCGAGGTTCATCGTCAAAGATGCGCTCGCAAATATAAGAGTAGAGGGAAGCGATGATGACCGAGGATTTGCGAAGCAAATTCGAGGTTCATCGTCAAA
>JAGPKJ010000018.1:24153-29131 GCA_018053995.1 Lachnospiraceae bacterium
GATGATGACCGAGGATTTGCGAAGCAAATTCGAGGTTCATCGTCAAAGATGCGCTCGCAAATATAAGAGTAGAGGGAAGCGATGATGACCGAGGATTTGCGAAGCAAATTCGAGGTTCATCGTCAAATTTTTTGTCTATGACACATATATGACACACAAATGACACAAACT
This sequence comes from Lachnospiraceae bacterium, assembly GCA_018053995.1. Lineage (GTDB taxonomy): Bacteria > Bacillota > Clostridia > Lachnospirales > Lachnospiraceae > JAGPKJ01. The sequence continues at coordinate 24,325 of JAGPKJ010000018.1, forward strand.
ATGTCTTATCAATTACATCAACAAGCTGTTGTATATCCATGTGAGTATAAACAACTTTCGTAACACCGGCATGATCAACAATCATCGTAATGACCGCGACAGGATAGTATTTCCAAAATATCATTGTTAATACGATATACAAATCTATTGGAATCATCAATGCGTCTACTCCAGAATCCGAATAAATCCCCTTTTAAGGGTTCGGGTTTTCCGATACCGTTGAAATTACTTCATTCAATATCTTTGAGCAAAGAATTGATTCGCTTTAGGGTCTTTTTGTCTTGAGATTGCCAATAAAGGTAATCATCCCATGCTTCATCGAACCATATTTTTTTCATCAATCTTTGTCCTCTATTAATTCATGTTCAGTTCCTTTTCCTTCGTTAAGAGCTGCAATACCACGACGTAAATGTGCCATATTACTTTCGGAATAAAAAGGGTCTGCGGAAACTTCAAATGGTATACGCTTTTCACGACTTACCTTTTTGGCAAAAATTGTAAAAGCTGTTGTCATTGAAAGCCCCATATCTGAGCATACATCTTCCATGCTTTTCTTTAAATCTGCATCCATACGAAAATTTACATTAACTGCTTGAGCCATATTTATCACCCCTTTCAAATATATATTATAACAAAACGTAATGATAAAGTAAAGAAAACTCATTACACTTGAAATCCTTTTCACATTCTATTCATGTTCTATGGTAAATGCAGCTTTTACGAAAATGGAATTATCAACCGCTGGTTTATAATGACACAACATATTGGAAGTTCAATGTCAGCCCCAACTGCATTATTATATTGGTAAAGAAACAGATGGTGAAAGCTTTCGTTCCGGCGCTTCAGATGCTGGCGTAAGTGATTTGACACAGAGTGTGATGCAGATAAACTGCAGAAAGGGAAATATTATAATGGATAAAAAAAGTATTGATCTTATCAGGCAGTCCGCGTAAAAGTGGCAATTCAGATATGCTTTGTGATGAATTCATGCGAGGTGCTTCTGAAAATGGTAATCGGGCAGAGAAGCTATGGACGCAACCCTTGCTTGTTTCCGCGGCTATGCCGCCTGTGTGAACGGAGCAAATGAGAAAGGTGTTGTATATGGCACAGGAGTATATGAAAAAGGTGAGATTTCCGGTTCGCCTGCGATGAAACAGGCTTACGAGATGGGAAAGTCTGTGTGACTTCAGCGATTCGCAGCATTATAGAACAATAATCACGTTTGCTACTTGCAAAACTGTCTTTTTATTAGTACATATCCATGATATAATCTTTACTATAAATTCTGTCACAGACAGAACATCTTTCATTTGATAATGGAGGTAACAAATCATGGGGACGGAGACAGTGAACAAGATGAAGAAGGAGAAGAAAGATAAGGTGCCGCGTGCTGCCAAAATAAAAGTATCCAAAACTGAGAAGGGCATAAAGAATATAAAGAGCGGCTGGTTCGATAACCTGAATATCACACTGAAACTATGTATAACAATAGTACCAATGGAGATCATCGCAGTGGTTCTTCTTATCATGGGTGGTGTAAACCAGAAGAAAACGATGAATGAATCGGAGCAGATCTATTATGAACAGCTCTATTCAATGAATACAAATCTGTCGGATGCGGATAGAGACCTTTATAAAGCATTGCTTGCAGAACGTGATTTTATAAAAGATCAGTTTAATACAAATCCGGATCTTAAGGATGCGGATATAAAGCAGTATGAAGAATGCTCACAGAGCGTACAGACGAATATAGCAAACGCTGACAAAGCAGCTTCAGCTATACCTGCCATGTATACTGAGATCAAAAGCAAGGATGGACAGACGTTTAAAGAGCTTGTGGCGAAGTTTGATGCTGACTTTAAACAATGGCAGCTACTCTATGATATGCAAAAAGGAACAGGCAGTTATGGACTTCAGGTGAAGCAGTTCGATGTAGTACTTGCGAATATCACAGGTATGAAGGAAATACTTGCAAGTTATTCTTCGGAAGAGACCGCGATCATGAATGAGCAGATCAACAAGTCAATAATGGTAGAGAGTATCATTGTCCTTCTGATCATAACAGCTACCGGAATATTGTCGCTGTATGTCGGAACATTTATCAAGAAGAAACTCGTACATATCGGGAAACGTGTAGATATTATCTCATCAAATGACCTTACGGATGATAGTCCGGTATCACAGTCAACGGACGAGTTTGGAAAGCTTGACCGCGCAGTCAAAAAGATGCAGAGTGCAATTCTTGCTAATATAACGGGAATCAAACAATCAGCTATGAGCCTTGAAGAATCAAGCCAGAAGTTGGGCAATAGCACGAATGAAGCATCTGATTCAGTAGCTAATATAGCGACTGCAGTTGGGGAACTTGCGACAACTGCGACTCAGCAGGCAGAGGATGTTGAACAGATATCCAGTAGAATGTCCGAACTTTTGACCGTTATGGAAAAGAGTGAGGCATGCACTTCAACCCTTACTGATACAAGCAAGTCTATCACATCTATCACTACAGAAGGAATGAATAAGGTAGATAATCTTACGGATATCACGAATCAGAATAGTGAAGCGTTCGATAGGATATTCGATATGATAGAGAAGATAGGAGAGAGTTCAAAGAAGATCGGAGAAGCAAGCAGTCTTATTTCATCGATTGCCTCACAGACGAATCTTCTTTCACTTAATGCGAGTATAGAGGCAGCAAGAGCCGGTGAAGCCGGAAGAGGATTTGCAGTTGTTGCCGACGAGATAAGACAGTTGTCGGAACAGAGCGCGTCATCAGTCGGAACCATCAACCAGATGCTCTCAGATCTTCAGACAAATACAAAGAATGCCACAGAGCAGAGCTCACTTGTTAAACAGTATGTTGAACGTCAGGATGAAAGCGTAAAAGAGACCAAGTCGAGCTTTGAAAGTATTGTTTCTGCGACTGACGGCGTGAACAAGGCTGTTGACGAGCTTCATTCAGTTAATTCAGAACTGAAAGAAAGTATCGATACGGTATCAAGCCTGACGACAAGTCTTTCAGCTTCATCGCAGGAAAATGCAGCTACGGCTGAAGAAATCAATGCAACGACAGATGTTGTATCAGATAATGTGCTGCAGCTCAAGGATGCTGGCAAGAAGGTCGAAGATACAGTTGATTCGCTCGGCAGCGTGATCGCAGAGTACAAGATATCGTAAAATAAAATATGAATTGCATGAATGAGACTTTATTGAGAATCAGATCTGCTATCGATAAAGTCTCATTTTGCGCGGAGCACGGCTCCGAACGGCGCGAATAGCGAGGAGAGAAATGAAGGTTTTTACACTGATATTGTTTTTAGCAACATATGCGCTAATGATAGCGCTTCCGAAAAAGCGTGTGTATGTAGCGCTGAGTTCAGCAGTAATATTTATCATCGCGGGGATCGTGCCGCTGTCAAAAGTTCCCGGAGCGATAAGCTGGAATGTACTTATGATGATAGCAGGAACAATGGTAACAGTCGGACTGTTTATCGATTCCAAGATGCCGGTCAGGATAGCTGACGGACTTCTTCATAGATCAAAGAACGTTATGTGGGTTGCAATCTATATGTCCTTATTTGCCGGAATCATCTCAGCTTTTGTAGACAATGTCGCGACAGTTCTCATGGTCGCGCCTGTTGGAATAGCGATCGCAAAGAAACTCAAGATATCGCCGGTTCCGATGCTGATATGTATTTCAGTATCATCAAATCTGCAGGGTGCGGCTACACTCGTAGGTGATACTACATCGATCATGTTAGGTGCTTATGCAAAGATGGATTTTATAAGCTTCTTTTTCCTGCATGGCAAGCCAAGCATCTTCTTTGCAGTAGAACTTGGCGCACTCGCAACTATCCCGGTTATGATGTATTTGTTCAGAAATGACAAAGAACCGGTCGATTCAGATTCCAAGAAGGAAGTTGACGACCTTGGACCTACAGTATTTCTGCTTCTTACAGTGATAACGCTTATTGCGGCATCATTCATAAAAAATAAACCGGAACTGACAAATGGTGTGATATGTCTCGGATACGCATTTATTGCGATCATTTACTCACTTATAAGACATCACAGCTTTGCTCAGTCGAAGCGCGCGATCAAAGAAGTCGATTTTGTTACGCTCGGGCTTCTTACTGGACTATTTATCGTTATCGACGGGCTTAGTGAAACCGGGATCATCGACAGCATAAGCCAGATATTTGTCAAGGTAGCAGGCAGCGATAAATTTTTAATGTATTCGATAATCGTCTGGGGATCAGTTCTACTATCAGCATTTATAGATAACATTCCATATGTTGCAACGATGCTTCCTGTTGTGACGATGGTATCAAAGTCGATGGGCATCGAACCGTATCTGCTGTATTTTGGGCTGCTGTCCGGGGCGACTCTTGGCGGCAACATCACACCTATAGGCGCGTCAGCAAATATCACGACACTCGGGATACTGCATAAAGCCGGATACGAAGTCAAGGCAAAGGATTTCATGAAGATAAGTGTACCGCTCACGTTGGTTGCTATAATCACAGGATACCTTTTCTGCTGGTTCGTATGGGCATGACCCTTAAGAATACAGGGAGCCATTATTATGAATGATGATCAGGAAAATAAAAGACTCGATGAGCAGTTTGATTTTCTCAGGGAGATCGATAAAGAGAAAGAGATAATCAGACGTACATATCTCGCAGATGGTACGAGGTGCGAGGGCGATGCGGAACACGCATGGCATCTTGCTATGATGGTGATGCTTCTTTCAGAATATGCAAATGAAAAGATTGACAGATACCATACAATGTCGATGGTATTGATA
>JAGPKJ010000019.1 GCA_018053995.1 Lachnospiraceae bacterium
ATATCATTATCTGTCAGGTCTCATTTCCGGTTCATTCAATATACAAAAGAACCACAGAGACGAAGTCTATGGTTCATTTTAATACACCTTTGTTTCAAAGACAACATTTTATACTTTGAAGCGAAATCAGGCTATCGCATGTATACTTCCTTTTATCTATGCTTTGAAGCGATAGCCTGCTATCGCATATATGTTCCACCGTATCTACACTTTGAAGCGATAGCCTACGCCCCAGATGGTTTCGATGTACTGCGGTTTTGAAGTATCGTATTCTATTTTCTCCCTGATCTTCTTGATATGCACGGTAACGGTCGCGATATCTCCAACTGAGTCCATATCCCATATCTTTCTGAAAAGCTCTTCCTTTGTATAGACGTGGTTTGGATTCTCCGCAAGAAATGTAAGAAGGTCGAATTCCTTTGTCGTAAACTGTTTTTCCTCGCCATCGATAAACACCCTGCGTGCTGTCTTGTCGATCCTGAGGCCTCTTATCTCGATTATGTCATTCTGTTTCTGACTATTTCCAATAAGTCTGTCATATCTGGAAAGATGCGCTTTCACACGCGCCACAAGTTCAGACGGGCTAAACGGCTTCGTCATATAATCATCTGCTCCAAGTCCGAGTCCTCTGATCTTATCTATGTCATCTTTCTTGGCTGAGACCATTATGATCGGAATATCTTTCTGCTCCCGTATCTCTTTGCATACTTCAAATCCGTCTATTCCCGGAAGCATCAGATCAAGAATGATGAGATCATACTCGCCTTTGAGCGCTTCAGTAAGTCCCTTGTCCCCGGTATCTTTTATCGTCACGTCAAATGCTGAGAGTTCCAGATAGTCTCTCTCAAGATCTGCTATCGCCTCTTCATCTTCAACGATAAGAATCCTGCTCATACACTTTCCTCCTTGTTATCATGCTGCAGATATTTCCTTATCACGAAATGCATACATGTGCCTTCGCCTTCTTTGCTTGTAGCCCATATATATCCGCCATGATCCTCTATTATCCTCTTTACTATCGAAAGTCCTATCCCACTGCCGCCTTGTGATGAATTTCTGGATGTGTCGGTTCTATAGAACCTTTCGAATATCCTTGGAAGATCCCTCGCGGGAACGCCCTTGCCGTTATCTTCAATCTCAACTCTTATAGCATCTACTTCATCTAGTATCCTTATCTCAATAGTATTTTCCTTCTTATCCTTATCAAGATACTTGACGCTATTATTGATTATATTATTGACTACTCGCTTAAGCTGCTCAGGATCAGCTACTATCATCGTAGATGGATCTGTGAGATTAGAATAATCAAGCTTTATATTTCGTGATTCCAGGTCAAGACCTACATCATCTACACAGTCCCCAAAATAATCCGTCACATTTATCGGCTGAAAATGATATGGTATTCTCCCGCCATCTATTCCGGAATACACTGTCAGCTCGTTTATAAGACGATCCATATCATTTGCCTTGCTGTAGATCGTTTTGATATAGCGATCCATCTTTTCCGGTGTATCCGCTACGCCATCCATTATGCCCTCAACATAACCTTTGACTGATGTTATCGGAGTCTTAAGATCATGTGATATATTGCTGACAAGTTCGCGGTTCTGCCTCTCGCTCTCTATCTTCTCGTCAGCCGACTCTTTCAGCCGGAGTCTCATCTCCTCGTAATTGTTGTAAAGATCTCCAATCTCACTTGTATCTTCGCTATTCGTCTCAAGCGCATAATCCAGATTCCCTGATGATATTTTTTTCATTGCGAGATTAAGCCGGTTTATCGGGTCAAAGACACCTCGCTGAATCCACTTAGTCATGAAAAAGCTTGTGACGGCAAGTATTATAGCTATTGAGATGATCATATACATCAGGAACGCATGTGATGCGACATTTTCCATCGATCCAATGAATCCGCCCGGTGACGTTATTGCCGACAATGGACCGATGTTCGCATTTGTCCGAAGATTGATCATATATGCTCCGACAAAAGCCGTCGCGATCACAATACAGCACAGCGGGAGTAGCGTAAAAGTAAAAAACGTTATCAGGAGCCTCGTCTTGAATTTCATTGATGTCTTTTTCTTTTTCATATCTTCCCCATGCCTATCACTTTCCAAATATATGATAACACCGGTAATAAGCTGATAACATTAACACGTTATAACATTATTCTAAAAAAAAAATTAACACACACATGAGACAATTCGCAATATTATGACAACATTTGCATTATCATGACAACGTTTGCATCAATCATTATTATCGTTCGCATCAAATATGTCTTATAAGCTCCCACGCGCCCATCATCGCATCTGCCGGGATTATCTTTCCAACTAATCTGTCAAACGTACAGATAAGTCCCGGGGTCGATACTGCAAGTCCCATACGTGAATCCCTGAGTGCGCCACGCACCACAGTCGTCTGCATGCTTGCAAATGGAAAACTCTTTATATAGCTGCTGTTCTTTGACTGTTTTGCTTTTGCTATGAATTCTGTATCTTTGATCCAATAAGGGCATACTGCAGTAACGACTATCCCCTTAGGCGCAAGTTCAACTCTGAGCGCACGTGAATATCTGTAAAGGAAAGATTTTGAAGCCGCATATACTGACAGATACTGTAACGGCTGAAACGCTGCGGTTGAACATATCTCGATTATTCTGCTGCCCGGTTTCATATACGGTATCACGATCTTCGTTATATCGACCGCTGCCCTGCAGTTCAGATCGATCATCACATTTTCTTCTTCAAGAGAAAGATCTTTGTAACTGCCTATCTTTCCTGATCCTGCTGCCTGAACAAGCACTTTCACTGCAGGTTTTTCTTCTTCAAGTATCTTCTGTATCTCCCTGATAGAATCGATATTCGTTATATCATACGCGAACACTCTTATCTTTGTACTGCACTGACCGGCCAGTTCTTCAAGTCTTTCCTTGCGTCTGGCTATAACCCATATCTCATCGCATTTCCACCCATCTGCGATCCTTTGAACAAATTCCCTGCCAAGACCGCTCGACGCGCCGGTAACAATCCCAATTATGCTCATAAAGTCTCCTTTCTATACCCAGACTCATAATACCTTGCACCGATCTGCGGTATATCACGGGTGGTATCTTAGTATCACCGCTGATGTCGGTTCCATGATTATCTCAATTCTGCCTGACCGTACTGTATATTCCTGTGTCCATAATGAATATCCGCTGCCATCGGTATATATCATTCGTTTCATTATGCAGTCCGACGGTATCCCGAGGTACCTGACGTCAATCTCACAGCTCTTTGAATTTCCGTTATTATTTACTATAACGACTGAACAGTCCGCTGCATTAAAACGCCCGTATGCCAGTACGCCATATTCAGATGTTATCTTCTTAAATGAACCAGTCTTAAGTTCGCTGCAGATCTTGTGAATGCGGATTATATCCTTGTGAAATGAGATCATCTCCTGATCTTCGCGTCCCCACGGATAAGTTCTGCGATTATCCGGATCTGTGAATCCGCACATCCCGGCCTCATCTCCGTAATATATAGTCGGCATGCCAGGCCATGTCATCTGCATTATAACGGCTTCGCGCATTACAGCTTTGCTTACGCCTTCATTCGCCGCTTCCGGTCCTAAAGTATCTATGCGGCCTGTCTTCCGGTTTGTTCTTGTCAGGAAGCGCGAATGATCGTGATTAGACAATTCATTCATAGCGACCTGAAGTGACGGCTGTGTCATTTCTGCTGCAGCGTACTGCATAGCATTCCAGAAATTCACAGTGTTTCCAAGCATATCCGGTCTCGAATCATCACTGTGCTTTTCCATTCCTGTCAAAAACCAGGTGACTGGTTCCATAAAAGCATCATAGTTCATGACCGAATCCCACTCGTCGCCCTGCAGCCATTCACTTGGACTTCCATAATGTTCAGCCAGAATAACCGCGTTAGGATTAGCTTCCTTAACGTTTTTTCTGAATTCCTTCCAGAAATAATGGTTGAATTCCGGTGAATGCCCCAGATCCGCCGCAACATCCATTCTCCATCCATCTGCGTTATACGGAGGCGATACCCATTTTCGCGCTATCCTCATTACGTAATCAAAAAGTTCTTTTGATGCTTCATAATTTAATTTCGGAAGGGTATCGTGTCCCCACCAACCCTCATATGTCGGGTTATACGGCCATCTGTTCTCATCGCAGAAGCCAAAGAAATTGCGGTATGGACTATCTGCGGAGATAAACGCACCCTTTTCGTAACCGGGCTGATTTTCGTATATCCTCTCCCTGTCCATCCATTTGTTAAACGAGCCGCAATGATTAAATACACCGTCCAGTATGACTTTGATTCCTCTTGCATGTGCCTTTGCGACAAGTTCCGCAAATATCTTATTTCCCGCATCCAGATTTTGCGGATTCGTCACACGATTTATATATCTTGTCGCGAAACGATTCTCATCCTGCCCCGGCTGTAGAAGATCACCCGTATCATATGGTATTGCGCCAAAATGCGGATCGATATGATCATAATCCTGTATGTCATATTTATGGTTTGAAGGGCTCAGAAACAAAGGGTTGAAGTAAATAGCTTCGATGCCCAAGCTTTCAAGATAATCAAGTTTATCAAGTACACCCTTAAGATCTCCGCCATAGAATTCGTGAACGTCGAGCGCTGACGGATACTGATACCAGTCGTTCATATGAACGACATGATTTCCAAGATATGAATATTCATCTGTAAGGACATCATTTGACTCATCTCCGTTACAGAATCTATCCACATATATCTGATACATAACTGCACCCTTGGCCCAGTCCGGCGTCTTGAATCCGGGTATCAGTCTGAACTTGAAGTGCTGGTCAGGTGTGCGGACTGCACCGCGCATATCATAGCAGCAGTGAAGATGTCCGGTTCTTACTTCAAAATAGTAGGAAGTCTGCTCATTCTCTATTCTGAGATCATAGTAATAATAGTCGAAGAGTCTGCCGGATCCATTTTCCTTCAGCATATAATCTTTTTCTGTTCCAAATACTATCTGAACAGAATCCACATTATTCCGTGCGGTTCTGAATCGTATGCGTACCGTCGTATATGGATCTGTTTCCATCGGTATGACAAACTGTCCTGTTGTATCCGAGAAAAGTGCATCCATATTAAGGATAGGTCTCATAGAAAAAATATATAGACTATTTCTTGCAGTGCCATTATCTAAAGAAAAATCATCTGTATTCATGCTCACCCCTATAGGACATATTTTATACTAGATGTAGAATTTGCACAAGATGAAAACACAGCATGTTGCTTTTCTGCGCGCCCTGTCTCTATTATTTTATCGGCATATAAGACACACGGCTTTATACAATTCTGTTCAAATAAATGTGAATGCTAAAAAAGACAGGTGCGGGCGCATCTGTCTTCTTCAGAGAAGGTATTTCTTTCTTATGGGGTATAACGAAAAACTATATAATGTATTGGGGGGTTACAAGTAGTATAGTATCATCACCTGCGTTTCACAGCAATACATAGGATTCACAAATATTACAAAAACATGAGGCATTTTTTGGTAATTATTCACAAACGATTGTTGTGCCATTTGCCAAATTGTCTGCTTTGATATCACATTGATTTTGTTTAATATTATGCTTAAACATTCACCGGAATGAGATCCTGCGCGCTCTTATCCTCATTCTCGTCCTTTTTAAACAGAGATTCGAACTCGTCTCTGCCTATCTTCTCTTTCTCTATGAGAAGTGACGCGGAACTGTCAAGCACATCCCTGTATTCAAGAATGATCTTCTTTGCCGATTCATAACATGAATCTATTATAGTCTTAATCTCTTTGTCGATCTCGCCTGACATCTCTTCACTATGTGTCTTGGTATGTGCGAAATCCCTGCCTAAGAAGACCTCATCCTCATCCTCTTCTTCATAGCAGATTACGCCTATCTTATCAGACATGCCAAATTTTGTGACCATCTTTCTTGCTTCCTGTGTTGCTTTCTTAATATCACTGGATGCCCCGGTCGTGATATCTCCGAACACTATCTCCTCTGCTATTCTTCCGCCGAGAGAGACTATGATATCTTCGAGCATTTCCTTCTTTGTACGGAACATTTCATCGTTTTCAGGCAGTGGCATTGTATATCCTGCAGCGCCGAGTCCCGTTGGTATTATAGATACCGTGTAGACAGGTCCCACATCCGGAAGTACATGGAACAGTATCGCATGACCTGATTCATGATACGCCGTAATCTTCTTCTCTTTATCTGAGATGATACGACTCTTCTTTTCAGTACCTATTCCGACTTTTACAAATGATCTCTTTATATCGTCCTGATTTATATATGATCTGTTCTCCATCGCTGCTGTTATAGCAGCTTCATTCAGAAGATTCTCAAGATCAGCGCCTGTAAAGCCTGCTGTAGTCTGTGCGACCTGCTTCAGATCAACATCATCCCCTACCGGTTTATTCTTTACGTGAACGTTCAGTATTTCCTCTCGTCCCCCAACATCTGGTCTGGATACAGTGATCTTTCTGTCAAAGCGCCCCGGTCTTAATATCGCCGGGTCAAGTATATCAACTCGGTTTGTTGCGGCAAGGACTATAATTCCTTCATTTACTCCAAAACCATCCATCTCAACCAAGAGCTGATTAAGTGTCTGTTCACGTTCGTCATGTCCACCGCCAAGACCTGCGCCTCTGCGTCTTGCGACTGCATCTATCTCATCTATAAATATGATGCATGGCGCGTTCTTCTTCGCTTCATCGAACATATCACGCACACGTGATGCACCGACACCGACAAACATCTCAACGAAATCAGAACCGGAGATACTAAAGAACGGCACCCCTGCCTCTCCCGCGATAGCCTTCGCAAGGAGTGTCTTACCGGTACCCGGTGCTCCTTCCAGAAGAACACCTTTGGGAATCCTTGCTCCGACTTTAGTAAATCTCGCCGGATTTTTAAGAAATTCTACTATTTCCTCAAGTTCTGCCTTTTCCTCTTTTAGTCCTGCTACATCCGTAAATCTCGTCTTGTTTGCACCCGCATCAAGCTTTGCACGGCTCTTTCCAAAATTCATCATCTTGGATCCGCCGCCGGCTGCAGCATTCTGCGCATTCATCATGGCAAATAAGAATACACATACCACAACGACTATCAATATCGGAAGGATATTTGACAGGAACCAGTTTTCCTGCGGAACATTTTCGACGCGCACATCAAGATCATATTTTTCACGGATTGTCTGTTCAAGCGTGATGACATCTGTTGAATAAAACGATTTTTCATCGCCCGTCTTAAGAGTCACATAGACAGCTCCCGTAGGGGTTGCTTCATTAGGCTTGATCGTGACCATTGCAACCTTATGATTATCAAGATCACTTAACATCATACCTTTTGTATAGCTGTCATCATGAATGTTCATCGTACTGATCCACACTGTGAACAGCAGCAGTCCGATGATTACTATAAAATATACGTAAAAGCTTCTGGCATTCTTACTGTTATTCAATATTCGATCCTTTCTTTGCCGCATTCAAGTGATATGTCATTCAAACTTTACTATTCCTATATACGGAAGATTACGATACTTCTGATCATAATCAAGACCATATCCAACAATAAATTCATCCGGTACTTCAAATCCTTTATAATCGGCTTCTATCTCAACTACCCGACGTTCAGGCTTATCAAGCAGTGCACATAGCTTAAGGCTCTTAGGTCCCCTGTCCTTGAGCATATCAAGAAGATACGAAAGTGTGCGGCCGGTATCAACTATATCCTCAACGACGATCACATTTTCATCGGCGATAGGCTCATCAAGATCCTTTACGATCTTGACAACACCTGTGGAAGTTGTTGATCCGCCATAGCTTGATACTGACATAAAATCTATCGTTACAGGAATCGTTATTCTCTTCGCAAGTTCGCATGCAAAAAAACTCGCACCTTTAAGTATACAGATAAGATGCACTTTTTCCCCTGCATAGTCTTTACTGATCTGAGCTCCAAGCTCACATATGCGGGCATTCACCTTCTCTTCTGATATCATTTCTTCAATACGTTCAGACATCGATCTCTCCATTTCCTAACTGCACCTTAATGACCTTTTGGGTATGTGCTGTTATCTTGTAATATTCGCTTATACGGTATCCGGGGATCCACACAATATGACTGCCATCCGTCAGCACATACATCAGATCACGTACATTCTTGGGTATCTTCTGATTTACCATATAGCTCTTAAGCGTCTGTCTGTGCATCGAATCATCAACCATCAGATAATCTCCGCTGCGCCTTCGGCGCCAGAGCAGACACGATGTTATTTTATCATAATCAAAGTATTTCGTACACTCATTTTGCGTTATATCTATATGACCCGTCTCGTCATTATCAAGCATCGTAAATGAGACTTGACCGATTCCTTTAAGATCTAACATGCATGGCAGATCCGGTACATATATCTCCGTCGCATCTGTGTCGATAGGAACGCTCTTTCTCGGTGCGATATACAGCCGTCCATACGTTTTTTCTGCGCGAAGCCCATAAGGAAGATCGATTCCGCCGCTTCCGTTAAGCGCGCTCAGACCGATAACAGCTTTTATATGTGTCTGGGTGATATCCTTGCGATGCGGCGTCAGTTTTTCAAAACATCTAAGTATGACTGCTTTCTGAATGACTATATCATTTGACATGAACTTTTCCATATCGATCTCATATCCGTTGTCATACGATATTACCGAATCATCAAAGGCTTTCTGTGTCTGTCTGTCAACATAAGCCTGCACCTCAGTAAGCATGTCAGCTGTCTCATTTATGTGTCTGATAGCACCGGAGCAGATCTTTTCTTCAGCATACGCAAGTATGTTATGGCGTATGCGGTTTCTCGCGTAATCATCACTCAGATTTGTTCTGTCAGTCATATATGGCTGTTCTTGTTCCTCAAGATACTTTTCTATCTCGCTGCGGCTGATACAAAGTAATGGCCTTACGATTCTGCCATGAACCGGTTCTATACCGCACATTCCCTTTAGTCCGCTCCCCCTGAACAGATTAAACTCAACCGTTTCGGCACGGTCGTTACTGTTATGAGCGACTGCCGTAACGTCAAGCCTGTCTTTGTCCATTATCTCATTAAATATGTCATATCTCAGTATGCGTCCCGCTTCCTCAGATGATAATCCGTGTTCCGATGCATATCCTTCCATATCGACACATCTGAGTGTGAATGGAACGTCAAGTCTTGTGCATAGCTGTCTTACAAATTCGGCATCCTCTCCCGCTTCGGCGCGAACTCCATGATTCACATGAACGACTTCGATGGAAATACCGAGTCTTTCTCTCATTTCACAGAGCATAAGAAGAAGGCATGTTGAATCGGCACCGCCGGACACTCCGGCAAGCACTCTACAGCCGCTGTTGAACATTCTATTTTCTGTGATATATCTATATACTTTGTCCGTCAAATCTGCTGGCATCTTATTCTCCGTTTTGCATTCGCGTCATTATCACGCCGTTCGTAACGTAGAAAAAACCCGGATGCATCATGCTCTCCGGGTCTATATATCATCATAACACTGAGAAATCTTTATTTATCGCTTTCCTTGAATAATATCTCACCGTCATGAACAAGTCCAAGCTTATCTTTGGCTACATCCTCTACATACTTCTTAGTCTGAGTGTATTTTTCATACTGATCAAGCTCATCGCTTCTAGCCTGTTCCTGCTTGATCTCGTCATTAAGCTCTGCTTCTGTCTCAGAAAGTTCCTGCACGCGGCTATTCATCTCAATACTCTTGATGCCTACTACTGCCAGCAGTATCATAATTACGACTGTGATGAGCATCATTGCCATTTTATTCTGTTGTTTTTTTCGGTATACATAACGACCGCGGCGATGATTTGTTGCCATAATCATGACTCCTTTCAGATCTCGTTTACATAAATTATTTTAGCCTCAAACGAGCTCCGCGTCAACCTGTTTTTGCCTGATAAATTGGCATTTTCTCAGAGTTTTTAGTAGTCTGGCAAGTAGTTGTATCTTCCTCAAATCGAACCACAATATGTAGTATATGTTTACATAAGATTATATATACTTGAACATTTCTGTTGCCTCTTCCTTATGTATCGTTTCCTGAATTCTGAGTACCTCTACATTAACATCTTTATTTCCAAACTTTATCGTTATCTTATCACCCGCCTTAACGTCCGATGAAGCTCTTGCAGGTCTGTCATTCAGGAATACACGTCCGGCATCACAAGCTTCATTTGCTACCGTTCTTCTTTTGATAAGACGAGATACTTTTAGATATTTATCAAGACGCATTTCTTTATCCTCTCATAATATTATTTCTGATCAAATCAAGTATTAAAAAGAGCCCGGATACATGACCCGGGCTCTGCTCATTCACTGAAACAATAATACAAATTAGTTGATCATATCCTTCAGAGCTTTTCCAGCCTTGAACTTAGGAGCCTTTGAAGCCTTGATCTTCATTGCTTTGCCAGTCTGAGGATTTCTTCCCTCACGAGCTGCTCTCTTTGTAACTTCGAATGTACCGAAGCCAACAAGCTGAACCTTGTCACCCTTCTTAAGCTGCTTAGAAACAGTGTCTGTGAAAGCCTTAAGAGCTGCTTCTGCATCCTTCTTTGTAAGTCCTGTCTGTTCAGCCATAGCTGCAACTAATTCTGTCTTGTTCATTGTGAACTCCTCCTCTTGATTTGAGTATTCGTATTTGTGTGTTTCTTAAATGAAACACTATATATATTTATACTCATTTTGTCCCGTAATGTCAAGGTTTTTCGCCCATTTTCACGTTGTTTTATGTATTATTTTATGTATTTCCGCTGACTGTGCCATCAGATACCAGATCTGCAAATGAATATGTGATATCTGAGCCATCATTATAAAGATACACTGTATACGTTCTGGAGACATATCCTGACTTCGTAAATGTTATCGTATGGCTTCCTGTCGTCTTCGTAAAACATGCCGGAGATGTGCCTATATATGTACCATCCAAGTACACTGAGCAGTTCTTTGGAGCATCAACATATACTGAATTTGATGTCGTTGTCGAAGCACCTGTTGTCGTCGACGAATTACCGCTCACTGTTGTAGCCGATGTCGAATTCTGGATTGCCGCAGATTCATTTGATACCACGTCCGGTGCTGCTGATGAAGCTGCTACTGCTGAAGAAATTTCGGCATTCTCTTCGCTCTCCTGTGAATTCTCATCACTGCTTGTGCTTTCGCTATCTTCTTTATCCAATTTCAGTGACAGTTTCGCCATATCGGTTCCGACTGATATATATTTGCTCACGGTTTCATATCCATCTGCCGAAGCTGTTATCTGATGTATTCCATACTTAAGTTCGACCGGTACCGATACTTCAGCATCGTTCCCGTCAATAAGTAGATGCGCATCTTCCGGATCAATGTCAAATTCAACATACCCCGTCTTCGGTTCCGGAGATACGATACCGCTGCAGTCTATATCAGTCTCATGATTTCTTGTGATCGTAATATCTCGATCTGCTTTTGCATCTCCGTTATATAACCTGACTTTATATGTTCCTTCCGGTACCACAAGCATCATGTTATCTGAGATCGTCGTTATCACTTCATTGCCTACTTCTATCCACCCGCCGATAAGAGCCTCATCATTCTGAAGTTTCAGATATCCATGACCTTTTTCAACATTTATACCATATATATCATTTCCCATTCCGCTGACACTTATCACGTCTCCGCGGACTATATCCATAAACTCGCCCGTCTCGCCGCCAGAGAACACTGGCGTATCCGGAGAAAGATGATATATCGCACTTCCTATCGATGCGGTACTGTTACCACGACCCAAGTCAAACTGACTGACATCGCTGTACTGCCATGCATCTTTAGATACGCTGAGCGATGCCAGCTTTTTAGAATCTTTTTTAAATTTCACATCTACGATCGTGCCCGGTTCTATCTGCTCCATTACGAGTGCACCGCCATGTTTATTTATGACCTTAGATGTATCATCATAACCGAGCGTATAATTCCGTCCCGCTTTAATATTGTGAAGTGTGATCGTCTCGTCTGATTCATTTACTGAAGACACGACCGCTGTATCCGCCGAATCATACGCCCCCGGACGGTTGCCGGTAAGTTCTGTTCCGATCTCGCCCGTCTGTTCTTTTTCCCGTGCCTGTCCGATATTAGAGACTTCAGATGAGCAGGCTGTCATACAGACGCACGAAAAAAGAGCTACAGCCAAATACATCATTCTGTTTTTCATTCTCACATCTTTCATAAGTCTGCATGCCTCTTGTGATACAGTTCTATAAGATATTGTTTCGTATTATGTTCCGGATTATCAAGTACATCAGCCAGCAGTTCGCTTAGTACTGCGCCGACTTCCCTTCCCTGTTTCATTCCGGCATCTATCAGATCACTTCCTGTTACAGCAAGTTCATTTAGACACACGCATTCGCCCTGTTCTGTTATCTCTTTGTATATGCTTTCGACAGATGATAATGTTTCAAGGTTTTGTCTGCGGCCGTGTTCACTCTTAGCCATTATATCGGCGCGTTTCACTTTGAGCAGTAGTGGAAAATACTCTTTTCCAATCTTGTTCACCGCATGCCTGATCTCGTTTCTGTCAGGTTTTATCTTTATATCATGAAATCCCGTAAGCCGCGTGACTGCCGCGATGGAGTCATTATCGAATTTTAATCTCTTCATGATCTCATGCGCAATCTTTGAGCTCACCGCTGCATGTCCATAATTATGCGTCGTTCCGTCACTGTCCGTGACGATAGTATCCGGTTTGCCCATATCATGGAACATCATCGTTAGCCTGAGTATCGGCTCCGGTTCAATATTCATCATACTGCAAATAATATGTTCTCCAACATTATAACAATGATGTATATTATGCTGCGGTGTCTCCATGCACCTGTCAAATTCCGGCAGGACTATTGCTGTTATTCCGAGTTCATATGCCTTCCTGAGATATTCGGGATGATCTGAAGTGATAAGTTTCACAAGTTCTTCCCGAATCCGCTCTGCACTTATGTTGTGTAACGTGCCACTCATCATATGTGCTGCATCAGCTGTCGTTTCCTCTATATCAAAACCAAGCTGTGCACTGAATCTTACAGCTCTGAGTATGCGAAGTGCATCCTCGGCAAATCTCTCTTCCGGTCTGCCTACACATCTTACGGATCTTTTTTCAAGATCCTTCATTCCTCCACATGGATCGACAAGCCCGTTTTCATCATTATATGCCATCGCATTGATCGTAAAGTCTCTGCGTTTCAGATCCTCTTTAAGATCCGCAGTAAAAGTGACCTCTTTCGGATGCCTGTTGTCCTCGTATTCGCCATCTATCCTGTACGTCGTCACTTCATATGAATTCGGTCTTGTGCGCTGTCTTTCCTGTTTGCTGCAGGCAGCTTCCGGATAGATGAGAACAGTCACCGTTCCATGCTTTATACCTGTGTCTACCGTATAGCGAAACAATCCTTTTATTTCCACGGGCACCGCAGATGTTGTTATATCCCAATCATTAGGCGTGCGCCCTATCATCGAATCGCGAATGCATCCTCCGACTGCGTATGCTTCATAACCTGCGTTCTGAAGCTTTTCGATTATCAGCTTCACATCATCCGGAAGCTTTATCACCATGTTATCCATTTATATCAGTACTCCGTATCATATGACACATATAAGTCCGACGGCAGATCTGCAGAAAAGCATTGCAGATCAAGGCATTTACCTGCTTCTTCAAATTTCAGGAAATGGATATTTTACCTTATCCTCAACATTTATATCTTTGCCAAGCTGTACTTCTATTATTCCAAGTTCAGTCGACGCAATGACCGTATGCTTAACACCAGCCTTCATAGTAACGGTATCTCCCGCCCTGACACATCGTTCATCTCCGTCAAGTATTACTTTCCCTTCTCCGCTCATTACAGTCCATACTTCATCTCTGTGCTCATGACTGTGATAATAAAGCTGATGATCCGGAAGAAGTACTATCCTTATCGTCATTGATTCCGGCTGTACATCAAGTACAGTAAAGCTTCCCCACGACTTTTCCGCGTACATCACCTGCTGAGACATCTTCTCAACATACGGTTTTATATAGCTTGACTGTTTCTTGTCTGACACAAGTATTCCATCGTTCGACGCGGCGATGATCATATCTTTGAGTCCCATTCCAAGTATCGGGATGTTGAGCTCATTGATCACATTTGTATTATCACATTCTGTGTCTAATTCTGCCTTGCCTATAACAGAAGATTTCATTTCCTCTGCGAACGTGTTCCATGAACCTATATCTTTCCACTGCCCCGAATATCGTACAACGCCTATTGAGTTCTCATGTTCGCCCACTGCATAATCAAAGCTTATCTTTCTGCAGTCAGCATAATGCTCGCTCAGATCGCTATATTGTGTAAAATCAAGAAGTTCGTGGGCTATATTCATGACATATCCAAGGCGGAATGCAAACACGCCGCAGTTCCACAACGCGCCCTCTGTCAGATATCTTTTTGCTGTCTCAAGATCCGGTTTTTCCTTAAAACCCTTGACCTTGCTCACTTTATCATCTGTTTCCGGGATGACATATCCGTATTTCTCACTTGGGTATGTCGGCTCAACACCCATAAGATTAAGATTATACTGCCTTGACAGCACCATCTTCTCAAGCTCATGAAAACATACGAAATAACTGTCATCGACATACGGATCTACCGGACATACGATCACCGGCTCGTCATCCGATACATGTTTTTCATGCTTAAGATAGCTGGCTGCAAGGGCTATCGCCGGAAAGGTATCCCGTCTCATCGGTTCAACGCATACGGATACTTTGCTGCCAAGCTGATTATGTATCTCTGATACCTGTTTTCTGCTCGTGGCGATAGTTATATCTGCTTGCCGGTCTGCGGACATTATCTGTCTGTATACCCGTTGAACCATAGATTCAGGTTCACCGTCAGGACCTGTAAACATCTTTATAAACTGTTTTGACCTTATATCATTTGAAAGAGGCCAAAGCCTTTTTCCGCTGCCTCCTGAGAGAAGGATCACATGCATATTAATTCTCCTATATTCTTCATTTTCCGACAAAATCTTTATACATAGCTACATGATCATATATGCATCTCCACGCGCTTGTCGAACCGGCAGTCACGCAGATATATCCATTTCCTTTACTATCCTCTGCATAGCTGGCTGCGCAGTTCTTTGACTGAACGACAAAACCGGTCTTGGCGCAAAGTACATTAACTCCCGAATCCTTATCTTCTATCCTTCTGAGAAACCAGTTTGATATTGTGATTCCATCTGGATGCTCTGTATCTTTCGCTGTCGTATATGTATGCTCCGACATCACCTTTTGACATATCGGATTATTCATGGCGGCTTCCAGTATCATCGCCATATCGTATGTTGTACAATAATGATCTTCGTCATATATTCCGACGCAGTTCATAAAATGTGCACTGTCTGAAAGGCCAAGCACCTTCAGCCTGTCATTCATAAGCTTAACAAAACCATCCTGTGATCCTGCTGTATATGTAGCAAGGCCCACTGCCGCATCAGCACCCGACTCAAGTATCGTTCCGTAATACAGATCATCTATCGGAACCTGCTCGCCTACTGAAAATCCAACGTTGCTGCAATCATTTGTATAACTGAAATCTGTAATATCCTGCGTCATGCTGAATGTATCATCCGGATCACCGACTGTCTCCGCTGCTACAAGAACTGTCATTATCTTCGTCATCGATGCCGGACTTATCCTGCTGTCAGCATCTTTTTCAGCGATAATGTCTCCTGTGCCAAGATCGATCAGTATGGCATGTTCACTTATAACATCATCTCCTACTGATTTTGTCGCTTCCGTCTTTTTCGCTTCATAGACCGTTTTATCTACAGTGAATTCGGTCTCAGACTCTGTCGTCTCCGTAGCCGCTGTTTCTTCCGGTATAGATTCTATGCCTATACCATCAGAATGAATCAGTCCCTTATGAAATACCGCCGCTATGATCACTATCACGGCTACCGTACCTGCTGCCATAGCTGCTATAAACGGCAGATATCTTCTTATCTTTCTGCGCCTGTGTTTCTGTCTTTTCTTTTCATGGTGCATCCGCTTGTTGTCATTTTCATCTTCGCGGTCTTCTGTGCTGTCTTCAATACTCAACTATATTACACTCCAAACATTTATTATATGACACGTAGTACCATCACACTTTGTTGCTCTTTGTCAGATATGTTTTTCTTTCAGTATGATGAAGCAGTCTGACAATATTTGCTCTGTGCTGATAGTAAGCAAGTGCTGTCATTCCACCTATGATAATATACATCTCATTAAGCGTTGCCTGCGTTGAGCCTGCAAAAAGTCCCATCTGTCCGCTTATCACCGTCTGAACGAATAGCCCTGTATATAACATAAGCGATCCAAGAGAAACATAATGAGTTGTCAGAAATCCCAGGAAAAACAATCCAAGTCCTACCGGAACGAAAGTCCAATGAAAGCCATTCATAAATCCGGCTGTTGTCGCTACACCTTTGCCGCCTTTGAACTTCAGAAAGAACGGGTAATCATGTCCAAGAACTACACCAAGTGCTGAATAAACTTTAAGGAGATATATCTTATCCGGATGTGAAGCTTTGAATATCGCTGTCACTACAAGGACTGCCGCAAGACCTTTTAGAAAATCTCCTGCAAATACAATAAGTCCGGCTTTCAATCCTTTGACTCTGAGCATATTGGTAGTTCCTGCGTTTCCACTGCCCTGCTTTCTTATATCAAAGCCCTGAAGCTTTCCATATATCATCGCTGTCTGGATAAGTCCAAAACAGTATCCTATCACCAGACTTATTATCCTTGCCATATTCACAGACCTCCTGATTCAAGACACAGATTATTATGATGCCACACTTGCATCATGATTATACAACACTTCAACCGGTCAATAAAGGACGAAAAAAGGACGTATCACGCAGATGCGTCCTTTTAGGCATTATTCCACTACATATTATGATACGGATTACTGCACCTCTTATTCCACGTTTTTTGTGGCGACAAGATCTACTCCGGTACCTGCGATATCAGCTTTCAGCACATCACCAATATGCACCGGTGCAGGCACCGCAAGGTCTCTGACCGATCTTATACAGTCAAATATCATGCTCTTGGGAATGTCGCTCTTTGTTTTACATGATACAGTGGCAGCTCCTGTAGTGCTTCCATATACTCTGACTGTAGTTGTCACGATCCTTGTCGGATTCGTAACTTCCTTGCGGGCATACTTATCTCCGCGCGGGCAAGTATTTCCGGTCACACTGATTACGGTTCCATTATCAAGTTTCACTTCTATCTGGCAGCCCAAAGGACAGCCGATACATGTAAGATCTCTTGTTTCCATTTTCTCAGGCCTCCTCGACTTTTATAGATATACTCTCAAGGTTCGGATGTGCAGCGAACATTGTCTTAGTCAGGATCACTTCTTCCATCTCTCCCGGCGACATGACTGGACGTTTTCTGTGAACGACCTGCTCGTCATCCAGGTACACGTTTACAGACATGTTCTTCATTACACCGCCTACGCGGAATCTTATCGTCATCTTATCGCCTATACGTTTGGGATCGATAGTTCCGGGAACAGTATAACGCGGTCCACCCTCAAGTTTCACAGGTATCTCATTTGCTGCTCCATCGCTGCATCCTGCTGCTATATATGATGCCGCGCAGCGTCCCGCAGCACCAGCCTCCTCTGAAACATAATCGACAAGATCATGGACATGAAGTACATTTCCTGCCGCAAATACGCCAGGGATCGATGTTTCGAGGCTTTCATTAACAAATGGTCCATTTGTTACCGGATTGATCCCGACACCCATATCGCGAGAAAGCTCATTTTCCGGAATAAGACCACACGACAGAAGGAGTGTATCACAAGTATATCTTTCCTCTGTTCCGGGTATAGGTTTTCTGTCTGCCCCCACCTCTGCGATAGTGACAGCCTTTACTCTTTCTTTTCCTTCTATATCGATAACAGTATGACTGAGTTTCAACGGTATATTAAAATCATTGAGACACTGAACAATATTACGTTTCAGCCCTCCTGAATAAGGCATAAGTTCCGCGACGACTTTTACCTTTGCCCCCTCGAGTGTCATACGCCGTGCCATTATAAGTCCTATGTCACCGCTGCCCAAAATAACAACTTCTCGTCCAGGCATATATCCCTCAATGTTCACAAGCCTCTGTGCAGTACCGGCTGAATAGACGCCTGCCGGTCTGTATCCAGGTATATTAAGCGCTCCACGGCTTCTCTCTCTGCATCCCATCGCAAGGATCACTGCCTTGGCCTGTATCTCAAACAATCCGTCGTCTCTGTTCATAGCGGTTATCACTTTATCATTAGTGATGTCCATTACCATTGTGTTGAGACGATATTCTATCTTTCGCTCTATCACCTTGTCGATAAATCTCTGCGCATATTCAGGTCCTGTAAGTTCCTCGTTAAATGTATGAAGCCCAAATCCATTATGGATGCACTGCTGCAATATGCCGCCAAGTCCGGCATCCCGCTCTAGTATTAAAATGCTCTTCTCTCCTGCGTCAAAAGCTGCTGTAGCAGCGGCAAGCCCGGCAGGTCCTCCTCCAATGATGACGATATCATAATTATTCATTTCGGTCTGCCTCCCTGTCTTTCGGTATCCCGACGATGAGTCTGGAATCACCGCCGCACTTTGTGATCTCGCTCTGATCCACACCTAGCTCACGTGACAATATCTCCATAGTCCTTGGTGAACAGAATCCAGCCTGACATCTTCCCATCCCTGCGCGGGTTCTGCGTTTCACACCATCCAGACTCTTTGCACCAAGCGGGCGATGTATAGCATCAAGTATCTCGCCTTCCGATACACTCTCACAACGGCAGATGATTCTGCCATATTCAGGTTTCTTCTTTATAAGTTCTGAATGTTCCTCTTTAGTAAGGGTCTTAGGATCCAGGATTCCTATTCTCTTCCCACAGTATCCGGGATTCTTCTTTAGACTCAATCTGTCTCTAAGAAGTTCCGCGACATCTCTTCCGATCGCCGGTGACGAGGATAGTCCCGGTGATTCTATACCTGCGCAATCGATAAATCCCGGGGCATCATCCACTTCTCCAATTATGAACTCACCATTATCCTCATGTGCGCGAAGTCCGGCAAAGCTTGTGATCACCTGCCTTGTCGGCAATCCTTCGACAGTATGTCCAGCTTTTTCAAGCAGTTCATCCAGACCTGCTCCCGTTGTATTTGTTCCTTCCCGGTCTTCAATATCTATTGAAGTAGGTCCAACTATGATATTCCCATGAACTGTCGGAGTGACCAAAACTCCTTTGCCAAGTGCTGTAGGCAGCTGGAATATCGTATGAGAGACAAACGATCCTACTGACCTGTCAAGCAGGCAGTAGTCGCCGCGTCTTGGTGTGATGTGGATCTTTCTGGCAGATACCATGTTGTGAAACAGATCTGCGTAGACTCCTGCTGCATTAACGACATATTTTGTATCGATCACGCCGCTATCTGTCTGAACGCTCCAGTTTTCCCCGTTCCGACTCACGCCGTTCACTTCTGTACCTAAGCGGAATTCCACTCCATTCGAAAATGCATTCTCTGCCATCGCTATCGTAAATCCAAATGGACAGATTATCGCTGCTGTTGGTGCCCAAAGCGCTGCCACGGCATTCTTACTGATATTAGGTTCAAGTTTTCTTAGTCTGTCTTTATCTATGATCTCCAGATGTTCTACGCCGTTCTTTTTTCCGTTCTCATAAAGTTCCCGAAGATGGGGCATATCTTCATCGTGCAGACATACAACAAGACTTCCGTCCTTCTTATACGGAAAATCCAGTTCACATGCAAGTTCCTCAAACATCCTGCTTCCTTCAATATTATATTTTGCCTTCAGTGTCCCATATTCCGCGTCATACCCGGCATGGACGATGGCGCTGTTTGCCTTTGAAGTACCGCAGCAGACATCTTCATCCTTCTCTACAACACATATCTTTGCGTCATACTGTGACAGATACCTTGCCACACTGCACCCTATGGCACCTGCTCCTATGATCACCACATCATACATATGCACATCTCCTTTTCCTGTCATTTGGCTCGCTCATTCTCTACTCACTCATTCTTTGCCCAGCCATAAGAACACTTTACCGCCTTTGACCATCCCATGATCATCTCGCTTCTCTTCTCCTCATCGATCATAGGGGTAAAGCTGCGATCGATCGACCAGTTCCTTGCTACTTCATCCTTTCCTGACCAGTATCCGACAGCTATCCCTGCAAGATATGACGCGCCCATCGCCGTCGTCTCTATGCATCCCGGTCTCTTGACTCCACAGCTCGCGATATCTGCCTGTGTCTGCATGATATAGTTGTTTGCGCTCGCTCCGCCATCCACTCTCAGCGATGTGATTGGCATTCCGGAATCCGCTTTCATAGCCTGCATTACATCATTTACCTGATAGCATATGCTGTCCAACGTAGCCCGTATAATGTGATACTTGTTGCATCCTCTCGTGAGTCCCACGATCGTACCTCTTGCATACGGATCCCAGTATGGAGCGCCCAAACCTGCGAATGCAGGAACGACGTAACATCCATTTGTATCTTTGACTTTTCTTGCCATGTAATCCGAATCCGGCGCCGAATCGATCACCCGAAGCTCATCTCTAAGCCATTGTATGGCTGCGCCTGCGACAAATATAGATCCTTCCAGCGCATAATCGACTTTCCCGTCAAGTCCCCATGCTATCGTCGTGACAAGTCCATTCTTTGAAAAAACAGGCTTCTCACCCGTATTCATCAGCATAAAGCAGCCGGTGCCATATGTATTCTTTATATCTCCGGCGCAAAAACAAGTCTGCCCAAACAGCGCTGCCTGCTGGTCTCCCGCTGCACCTGCGATAGGAATCGCTCCTCCAAGGAATTTAGGATCCGAATATCCAAATACTCCGCTTGAAGGAAGCACTTCCGGAAGCATACATTCAGGAATGTTCAGTTTCTTTAATATATCCTTGTCCCATTCAAGTGTATTGATGTTATACATCATCGTGCGAGACGCATTCGAATAATCAGTCGCATGTATCTTTCCACCTGACAACTTCCACATGAGCCATGTATCGATCGTTCCAAAAAGAAGTTCCCCTTTCTCTGCGCGTGCTCTTACACCAGGCACATTCTCAAGTATCCAGTTAAGCTTTGTCGCAGAAAAATACGGATCGAGCACAAGTCCTGTCTTTGAACGGAATGTATCGGTAAGTCCTTCATCTATAAGACTGTCAACATATTCCGCGGTTCTTCTGCACTGCCACACTATCGCATGATATACCGGCTCTCCAGTCTTTTTATCCCATACTATCGTTGTCTCACGCTGATTTGTTATCCCGATCGCCGCTATATCTTTCGCTGCAGCACCTATCTTTGCCATCGCTTCTACTGCAACGCTGAGCTGTGTCGCCCAGATCTCATCCGCATCATGTTCGACCCACCCCGGCTTCGGAAAATACTGCGTGAACTCTTTCTGTGCCAGGCTGCATATCTCGCCGTGTTCATCAAACAGGATACACCTGTTTGACGTTGTCCCTGCGTCAAATGCCATTACATATTTTGCCATGTTTTCAGCTCGCCTCCTCCAATTTTTATCCCGGGACCCGGGAATCAAATAAAAGCACAGAAAGTAATGTCCTTTCAGACTCACTCCTATGCTCTTCTATCAATTTCTTTTATTGGTTCTCCCAGACTCTCTTGTAACATTTACCAGTATTTTATCATTAAACGCGCTTATATTCAAGCAAATGGCGGTATAATTTGCAGCCTCCGGGCGGAATTTTGTGCATTTTGCACAGCGTTCTTCAACGGTTCGCTTCTTAATTATCTATACAAGTGACCGGTCACGGTTTGTCTGATATTTGCAGAACGGATACACATTATTTGCAGTCCAGATACGCAATTATTTGCAGTCCAGATACACAATGCCTGCTTGACAGATATGCTATGATGTGGATATTAAAAACAGTGATGTTGGTGTCAAAAGCAACTATCGAGATAAGACACCATGGAGGTCTTGTTACTTGAAGCGTTCTTTTCTGGAAAAATTCATAGCCGTAACATCTGCTTTTGTGATCGTATTTGTCATCTCATTTTATATGAATTTTGAGACTATACATACGATTCATCACTGTACCGGCGAAGACTGTCCAATCTGTCACCAGATCCATATTGCCGAAAATGCTGTAAGACAGCTCCAGATGTCGATCATATCATGTGCCGTCATACTTTTCATTCCTCTTATTTTCCTGAATACGGCACCTCTTCATATATCATCACAATCACTACACAGTCTTGTAACTCTTAAAGTCCGTCTGGACGATTGAGTAAAACTCCCATTTATAAAAACAATAAGAAGGCTCAGTATATCTGACGTATAAGCAGCATGCTTTGGCATGATAACGATGTTGATGTCAAAAGCAGCAGCTATGTTATGATGCTACGTTTTTTTGCTGTGCCATACTGCATTACGCGCTGATTCTGACGCGCTGTATGCATAATCGTCTTTTAAAGGAGAGCAAATAAAATGATTTCTCATTTACACCGAAACTATCGTAATACTAGAAACAACAACCTGATGCGTCATATAATCCCCGCATTTCTTTCTGTGATAATAGCTGTAACGCTGCTCGCAGGCTGCGGGACAAGTTCCAGTTCCAGCTCCAGTTCTGCCTCATCAGCATCTTCCAATGGAAAATTAAAGGTAATCGCTACCATTTTTCCCGAATATGATTTTCTGCGTCAGATAGGCGGCGACAAGATCGACCTTAAGATGCTGCTCAAGCCCGGCTCTGAAAGTCATAGCTATGAGCCTACCCCGCAGGATATCAAGGACGTTGCGGCGGCCGATATGTTCGTCTATGTAGGCGGTGATTCCGACGCGTGGATCAGTTCCATAATGGACTCCGTCGATCAAAGCAAGCTCCGCACTGTTACTCTCATGGACTGCGTTTCCTTGGTTCCCGAAGAGACCGTCGAAGGTATGACCCCGGAAAAGGAAGAAGCTGATACATCCGACGCTTCCGCGGACACAGATACTTCTGAATCCGAAGAAGTCGAATATGACGAGCATGTATGGACTTCGCCAGCTAACGCGATGCTGATCGTGCAGAAGCTCTGCGACAACCTTTCAGAACTTGATCCGGCAAATAAGGATTTCTATGCTTCAAACACATCCGCATACATCGAAAAGCTCAAAAAGCTCGACGGTGAATTTCGTGATGTTGTAGATAACGGAAAACGTAAGGAGATCGTTGTCGGCGACCGCTTCCCGTTCCGTTATTTTGCCGATGAGTATGGACTCACATATCATGCCGCATTTCCGGGATGTTCTTCTGATACCGAGGCAAATGCACAGACTATCGCGTTCCTTACGAAAAAGGTCAAAGACGATAAGATTCCTGTAGTATTTCATATTGAGCTGTCTAACGAAAAAGTCTGCGATTCGATATGTGAAGCGACTGGTGCAAAGTCAGAACTCCTCAATGCCGTACATAACGTCAGCAAAGATGACTTCAACAATGGCGTCACATATATCGACCTTATGGAACATAATGTCTCCGTTCTGAAGGAGGCGCTTAACTGATATGAGCATACTCTCCTGCCGGGATCTTGGCTTCTCATATGACGGCAAAGAAGCACTTTCCGGGATCAATCTTGATATCGAAAAAGGATGCTATCTCTGTATCATCGGTGAAAATGGTGCCGGCAAGAGCACTTTGCTCAAAGGTATCCTTGGACTCAAAAAACCTGCCAGCGGTGAGATCATCTTCGGTGACGAACTAAAAAACAGAGCCATCGGATATCTGCCTCAGCAGACCATGATGCAGCGTGATTTTCCCGCAAGCGTAGAAGAGGTCGTCCTATCAGGATGTCTCTCACGCCGCGGCGGATCACGCTTCCACATGTTCTATACTAAAGAAGACAGATTACTTGTCGCCAAAAATCTCAACCGAATGGGAATTCAGGATCTTATGCGTAACTGTTACCGTGAACTTTCAGGCGGGCAGCAGCAACGCGTACTTCTTGCGCGCGCATTATGCGCATCACAGACAATGCTCCTTCTCGATGAACCTGTTACCGGTCTTGATCCATCGGCGGCTTCCGAAATGTACCATCTCATAAGCGAGCTCAATCACAAAGATAATATCACCATCATAATGGTCTCACATGATATCCGGGAAGCTGTTCCTTTTGCTTCTCATATTCTTCACTTAGGGCACCAGCAGCTGTTCTTCGGAACCGCAGAAGATTACCGCAAAAGTGACGTAGGAAGGAGGTTCCTTTCATGAATATGATCGCATATCTCAAAGAAATGTTCTCATATCCGTTTATGGTTCGTGCTGCTATAGTCGGCATACTAGTGTCACTATGCGGCGCTATGCTCGGCGCAAGTATGGTACTTAAAAGATATTCCATGATCGGCGATGGTCTGTCGCATGTCGGTTTTGCCGCACTGGCTATAGCTTATACGCTTGGATGTGCGCCGCTTGTCATCGCTATACCTGTATGTATCGCAGCAGCTTTCCTGCTGCTGCGTACCGGAGATAACAGTCTCATAAAAGGAGATGCCGCTACCGCGATAATGTGCAGCACCTCGCTCGCAGTCGGTGTCATGACCGTCTCTCTGACTACCGGCATGAATACAGATGTGTGCAATTATATGTTCGGCAGTATCCTCGCGATGAGCCATGCAGACGTGGTCGTCTCAGTCATATTATCTGTCGCTGTCGTGATCGTTTTCATCTTATTTTACAATTATATATTCGCTGTTACTTTTGATGAGACTTTTGCACGTGCTTCCGGCGTTCGTGCTGATGTATTCAACATGATCCTGGCACTGCTCACCGCAGTCACTGTAGTACTCGGTATGCGTATGATGGGCACGCTTCTTATTTCCAGTCTCCTCGTCTTTCCATCGCTCAGCGCAATGCGGATATGCCGCGACTATAAGAAGGTGATAATCGTTTCAATAATAATATCCCTCGTATGCTTCTGCGCAGGGCTTCTCGTTTCATACAGCCACGCAGTGCCTACCGGCGCCGGTATCGTCATTGCTAACGTTATCGCTTTTCTGATCTGCTGTCTGATAAATAAAATACGCGGTTGCAATCACAAGCATCTTCGCAGGCATCTCATACAGATATTCCTGTTTGTCTCCTGCTGCCTGATTGGCTCCGGCTGCAAAAGCAGCGGTACAAGCAGTGCAGCGCAGGCTGTCAAAGAACGTAAAGCCGATTGTAGTTCAGCTGCCTCCACAGATGCAGCTTACATCTCGACTGACACTACCCTCGTCGATAATGAATGTGACGATGCGGAAGCAGCCACAAGTACAAATACAGCCTTAGACGCACTAGATGCTACGTCTTCCCCGAAAGAGCTTGCTTCATATACTCCGGAAAATAAAAATGCCGCTATAATCGGAGACTCTGTCTACGACTGCGACATCAAAGCTGATAAAGCTGATTTTAACGGAAATGTCGATATCACGGTCGGTGACAATTACTATGCGACACAGATAAACGACTGGTATCTGAATTTCAAAGAATATGAGGGAATGACCGTACAGATAGAGGGATATTATATAGACGAATACTCTCCATACTTGCTGATAGGGCGTAACGGTCCATCGTGCCCCTATTGTCAGGGCGGATACGTAAGTTTTGAATTCTACACAGATGAAGATCTCAGTGCACTGAAATCCGGCAAAGACTGGCTCCGCGTTACCGGTATACTAAGAAAAGGTGTAGATCGAAAACAGGGTGTCTTCTACTACATCGAAGCACTTGAGACCAAATGCCTTCCTGATACCGGAAAAGGAACCGTCACAAACTGATACTGATATGACGCAGGGGTCGGATCAAATATCTGATCTCTGCATTATCATTTATTTTCCGGGCTCGGCAGACTCACTTCGATATTGTCATGTTTTAGAAGATCTTTAAGTCCCTCGTGGCTCTCATAATAAGCATCAAGTTTTGATGTAAGATCATTCCAATAATCTTCAGATTTCTTCCTGGATTCCGATTCCATCAGTTCACATTTTGCTTTTGTTGTATCAAGCTGAGCTTTGCATGCTGCCTTTGTGCGATCAGTAAGTTCTGTTACGATCTGCTCTGCTCCGCTTTCCTTAACCTTGATACTCTCAAGATACTGATCTGCCGCTTTCTGTGCATCACTTAATACTTTATTTACTACAAGCGCAGCTTCCGCGATAGATCCGCATTTTTCCATTTTCAGCGTCCGATCAGCCAGTTGGTCCTTCAGCTCACGATTTTTATTCTGAAGTGATGTTATCTGATCGCTCAGCACCTTTATCTCATGATCACGATTTTCGATTTCCTGAAGTGCTCCGCTCCATTTTAATTTCTTAAGATCTTTTTCTGTCATCTTATGATCCTCCATACTTTAATATACAAGACTTTGCTTTTTCACTATAGCAACATTATGATGTAGATTTCATATTAGTTATCATGCTATTACACCTGCATCACATTTTCAGTCTACTCCGCGTATTCCTATCTTCTGTACTGATGGCTTTATGATCGACACAAAATGCTCCAGTTCTTCTTTAGTGAACCCGTGGAATCCCTTCTTTATCACCGCATCCGATTCGCGATAATTCTGAAGATAATATGCTCGCGCGCCCGAGATCATCTCCGCTATCTCTCTGAAATCCGCTTCCGAATGAAGCTCCTTTACGACCGTCGTTCTGAATTCGTACTCAATACCGCTATTCATTATAAGTCCTATCGATTCAGATATAGTCTTTTTTGCAAAATCGTCCATCTCACCGACGCCTGCCGTCTCACCATAATGTGTGAGTGAATTCTTGATATCCATCGCGATATAGTCAAGATATCCTGCATTCAGCAGTTTTTTTATGACATCCGGTCTGTAACCGTTGGAATCCAGTTTTACGAGATATCCCATTTCTTTTATCTTGCAAATAAAAGACTCAAGATCGGGCTGCAGCGTTGGCTCTCCTCCCGTTATGCATACACCTTCAAGACGTCCTTTTCTATCTTTCAGGAAATCAAGTATCTCTTCTTCCGGTATACGCTCCTGCGATGCTGGGTCAAGTACGAGATCGCCATTCTGGCAGAACGGACACCTGAAATTACACCCGCCTGTAAATATCGTTGCACCGACATGTTCCGGATAATCAAGCAGCGTAAGCCTGCTCAGTCCGCAAATTAACATTCCGCCTCCAATATGATTTCTGCTTTTCATGCAAACATTGTATAATGATGTATATCATAAGCAGCAATTATATAATGCTACGAATTGCTTCACTTCCTAAAATGTGGTTCCCGCATTTGGAAGCCAGCGCAATTCTATAAACACATGATAACATAATAATCACTATATGGTGAAAGAAAAAAAAGAGGTTAATGCATGTCCGATATAAATGAAAAATATATGCGTAAAGCGCTTGCACAGGCAAAAAAAGCCGAAGCGCTCGGCGAAGTTCCTATAGGATGTGTCATCGTACACGATGGCAAGATCATCGGTCGTGGCTATAACCGCCGTAAGACCGATCACAGCACACTCTCTCACGCCGAACTGATCGCTATCAAAAAAGCATGTAAAGCACTTGGCGACTGGAGACTTGAAGACTGCGAACTGTATGTAACTCTCGAGCCTTGCCAGATGTGCTCAGGCGCGATCGTCCAGGCACGTATACCTCGCGTCTTCATAGGATGTATGAGCCCCAAGTCCGGATGTGCGGGCTCGATCCTGAATATCCTTCAAAATCCATCATTTAACCATCAGGCTGAAGTCACGACCGGTGTCCTTGAAACCGAGTGTTCATCTATGCTTTCCGCCTTTTTTAAGGAAATGCGTTCACGCACATCAATTGACAAACGAAATGAAACAAAGTAAACTGAAAGCACCGTGCAGCCGGGGCGTTAGCGGTGCCCTGTACCTACAGTCCGCTTTAGTAGGGGTGATGTTCGAGTGAGGGCTTATGCCGCCCTATATTATCTTCTGTAAGTAGTATTGAAGCCGGGTCCTGCGCAACAGAAATCCGTAAAACGTGTCAGGGCAGGAATGCAGCAGCACTAGCGGAAGCTTCTGTGTGCCGCAGGAACGCCTGGTGGGGCTTACAGTTAGAAATATGGGAACGCATCTGTTCGAACGAGAACGCACGGCCTTTTGATGCCAAGGGTCTCAAAGTTATCCGATGCATGCGGAACAGTTCGTAGCATCACAACACGAGAAAGAAGCGACCTGCGAAACATCACCCGGTGAGGAGCCTAATCATGTCAGTTGACGACGTATCCCGTCTTATAAGCAAATGTATGTTGTGTCCCCGTAAGTGCGGTGCTGACCGCCTTTCAGGTCACATCGGATACTGTGGAGAGACCGCCGAGATCCGTGCTGCGAGAGCAGCGCTCCATATGTGGGAGGAGCCATGCATATCAGGTTCAAACGGTTCAGGTGCTGTATTCTTCTCCGGTTGCAACATGAAATGCGTGTTCTGTCAGAACCACGATATCGCCTCTTCCGAGATTGGACGTCCCATTTCATCAGAACGTCTTTCAGATATTTTTCTTGAGCTTCAGGAAAAACACGCTAACAATATAAACCTTGTTACACCTTCTCATTTCGTTCCACAGATATGTAAATCACTAATCCGTGCAAAAGATAACGGATTATCGATTCCTGTCATCTATAACACGTCTTCCTACGAATGTGTAGAAACTCTGCGTATGCTCGACGGACTCATAGATGTTTATCTTCCTGATCTTAAGTACTTTTCTTCTGACCTAAGTCTCAGGTATTCAAATGCACCTGATTATTTTCCTACAGCTTCCGCCGCTATAACCGAAATGTTCCGTCAGGTTGGTACACCGGTATTTGAAAATGAGATACATTACAATGATCACCCATCAGATAGTGTATATGATCTCAGTCATAAAAAATCAGATGTTGATGGCAATACC
>JAGPKJ010000086.1 GCA_018053995.1 Lachnospiraceae bacterium
GCATTAATGACGCGCCGGCACTCGTCACGGCGGATACTGGGATGGCGATAGGCGCGGGTACTGATGTTGCGATGGATGCGGCGGATATAGTGCTTATGAAGAGCAGTTTGATGGATGCCGTTGCCGCTATAAGGCTGAGCAGGTATACGATCAGGAATATCCATGAAAATCTGTTTTGGGCGTTTATCTACAATATCATTTGCATACCTATAGCAGCCGGACTTTTCGGATTTGCAATGAAGCCGGCTTACGGCGCGGCTGCGATGAGCCTGTCGAGTTTCTGCGTGTGCATGAATGCATTAAGACTCAATCTGGTGAAGCTATATCACAAGCCGGAAGCAAAGATCACAGCAAATAAAGATGAGACGGATAATACAGATGACAATAATATCACAGCAGATAAAGATGAGATAGAGAAGAAAGATAAAGATGAAATAGATAAGACATATGACAGCAACAAAAAAACAGATAAGGAGAATGAGATTATGAAGAAGACACTTAAGGTTGAAGGTATGATGTGTGAACACTGCGAGGCAAGGGTCAATAAGGCTCTCATGGCACTGGATGGCGTGGAGAGCGCGAAGGCAGATCACGTAACGGGAACGGTAGAAGTTGAGATGACATCAGAGGTTTCATTTGATAAAATGAAAGAGGCGGTAGAAAGCCAGGATTACAAAGTCATTTCATGATGTGAACAAAACGGGGGAAATAAAAGCATGGCATTGGATTTCAAGCGGGATCATCATATTCTGTCACGCGCGATAATAGCGAGTGCATGCGTAAATGTAGTGGCGGCACTGATGATAACGTACTGCCGCATGGCGCTGATGAAGCAGGTTCCGGCATTCCTGCCGGTAATGGAAGATGATGTCATATGGAATGACCAGACTATGGTGTCAGCGGTACAGCTTGTGCTGGTGGCTGTTATCTTCCTGATCGCGAGGTACAGACTGGGGCGCCGCAGCAGGTTTATGAAGGTCGGAGTGCAGACAAGTTCGGTGCAGACAGATGCGGTTCAGGAAAGTGTGGTGCAGACAGACACGACACAGCCAAGCACGGTGCAGACAGACACAGCATATGCTGTCAGCGGGTCAGACAGATATAAGACATTGTCGATTCAGTCGGTAAGTGAACTGATTGAGATATGGGCGGTCATACTTCTTGGAGTGGGGTTCGTCTATGATATCTCAGCAAATATGTACAGGAAATTCGTTACTCAGATAGGTTCGCTGATAGGCTCTGACAGAGACAGTAGTATCGAGGAGGCTGTCGTAGCTGTATATAACGGTACGCATGGATTTAAGTATGTCGGTATGTTCACGGCTATAATCCTCGGGATAATTGTCACTGCAATCTTTCTGAAAGATAAAAAGCTCATTATAACAGCAGCCGTACTGACTGCCGCTTTTCTGATTGCATTTGCGTTCTTAAGCATTCAGACTATAACGATAAGCGGTAATCAGTACGGCATTGTTTGGACTTCTGTGATATTTCATGCACTTGATACGATCGGTCTTATGGTGTTGGGGATATATATAAAACAAACGTATAAGGGCATCTGATGCAAGCGTCAAGACATTATGAAGGCTGCAGCAATCACAATATGATGAAGGCTACAACAATTCCTATATGATGAAGGCTGCAGCAATCACAATATGATGAAGGCTACAGCAATCCTTATCATCATAATGTTACTCACCGGCTATCAGATTATAGAGCTCGGTCTGCGCAGGAGCATTATTCAGTGATGAGTAGCAGTAGAGCATATATCCGCTGCAGCCAAGTGAACGTGCGACCTGAAGCTGTTCGATGATATTAGTATTCTTCAGACCCCATCCGGGATCACTTGTCGAAGGCTGACCTGCACGGTACAAGGCAAGTCCTACGTACATCGGGATGCCGGCTGTATCAAGAGCTTTCCACTGCGCAAGACGCTGATTGTATAACGGGGTTGTTCCTGTACTGCTGTAGTTATTTGTCCAGTAGATCTGAGGACACACATAGTCGATATATCCGGGCTTTGAAAGCCATGAGACGATATCGACGCCATTATTTATGTTATTTGTTATATTGCCCTGAGGACTTACTCCGAATATCTTTCCTTTGGCATGGGCAGCTTTGTAGACTGCCGCGATCATGCTGTTATGAACCTGAACTCCAAGTGGCGGAAAATAATCATCGAAATGAATACCATCGACATTATAGTTATTTACTATCTCAGTTACACCGGCAACTATATTTGCCTGTGTAGCGATTGCAGGATTCCCTGCGTATACTCCGTTACGATATCCGTACGGATTGATCCATGCATGTATCTGAAGTCCTTTCGCGTGTGCGACCTGAACCATTATAGCGAGCGGATCGTATCCGGGGTTGCCATTCAGCATCATTGTGCTCCAGGGGTATATGGCTGACGGATAGACTGCATCGTTGTGCGAACGCACATGAACGATTATCGCGTTACAGCCGCATGCTTTTGTTTTGTCACATACTGCTGTAAATGCAGTAGTGAAATCATCTTTATTCTTTCCCTTTAGATATGTCTGCCAATCCTTGAATGAAAACCATACGGCACGGAATTCACCTGTCTGTCCCTGGACTTTGGGAGCAGTTGTTTCGGCGGCTGATGCAGTGATGGGATACTGGAACGATGTGATGAGCGCGGCAAGAAGCAGTACGCTTATCATGACTTTGAGACAATGCTTCATTTAGAAATCTCCTTTTATTTATCATAATATCGTAAAAACATGTTTATCTTATCATATATGGGAACATATTTCTATGACGATGTTAATTGAATAGCGGGATGTGAGCGTCAAAAGCAGCATCATAGTAGTAGATTTATCTTATGCGCAAATGTATAATTATTTTATCAGAAAAAAGGGGTGATATTTTTGAGTGATCCGATAATCACGATTGATCTTCACGGTATGCGGAGCGATGAGGCAAAGCTTTTGATCGACCGCGCGATTCGCACTGCGGATGGCGGTGTGTACAGGATAAGGCTTATACATGGCTACAATCGCGGCAGTGTTATCCGTGATATGATCTGGGAGGAATATCGCTATGGGCGCGAGCCGAGGGTGATAAGCGTAGAAAACGGCTGGAATGAAGGGATAACGGAGCTTGTTCTGCGTCAGATGTAAAATAAAAGGAGGGTGTTTAAAATGAAGATTTACAATGTTACAGACAGAGAGTTCGATGAGTATGGAAGATTAGTAGAAGGAATTGATGTAAAGCCGATACTTGAGGCACTTGACGAGAAGACACCGGTTACGGATCATGTTGAGTATGTGCCGAAGGAAAACGCGATCCAGAATCTTCCGCAGGCGGCAGACATAGCAAAGAGTCTGTATGGCGGAATGCCGGCACAGTTCGGGTGGTGCAACGGACATAACACGAAGCTCAACTGCTTTGAGTATCACAGAGACAGCGAGTTCAACCTTGGCACAGAAGATTTTATATTGTTGCTTGCAAAACTGAGTCAGGTCAAAAACGGACATATAGATTCTGCGATGACAAAAGCATTCAGAGTCCCGGCAGGAGTTATGGTAGAGGTTTATGCGGATACGCTTCATTATGCGCCGTGTCACGTGGATAAGGAAAAGGGATTCAGAGTTCTTGTTGTTCTTCCTGAAGGAACGAATACGAAGGATATCAGGATTGCAGGAAACGCATCGGATGATAATCTTCTATGGATGACAAATAAATGGCTCATAGCGCATAAAGATACGTCGGAAGCCGCTGCGGGCGCTTTCGTCGGAATCGATGGTGCAAATATAGATATCGCGGGAGATATCTGAACTGTGGAGAATCATTTAGCATAAAGGATGATAAGGAAGTTGCCAAAGCTTAAGGCAGACGAAAAAAATATTGCGACTGCCCGGCATGTGCAGCTGCTGGAACGATTATCGAAATAAAAGACAATATGTTTAGGTGGGCAGATTATGAATGAAAATATAAATGATAATGGAAGCAAACCCAATAAGCCGCATCCGGTCATATGGGTGATCATATTACTTGCGGTGGTCATCGTTGTGATTGTTTATGCCGGGCTTGGCAATAAACGTACGGGTGCAGAAGCGACTCCAGCAGAAGCGACATCAGCGGAAGTGACATCGGTAGAAGCGACATCAGTAGAAGCGACATTAGCAGAAGCGACATCAGCAGAAGCGACATCAGCGGTTGAATCCGGTTCATCTGAGTTTGCGGATCTTCATGTGACAGATTTCGATGGCAATGAAGTTGACAGCAGTGTCTTTAGCGGGCATAGCCTTACGATGGTAAATATATGGGCGACTTATTGCAGCCCTTGCATAGGAGAGATGTCGACGCTTAATGATCTTAATGAAAAGTATAAGGATCGCGGGTTTCAGGTTATAGGTATATGTTGTGATCTGGTTGATGAAAATGGAGATGTCCAGTCAACGCAGATGACGAGTGCACAGCAGATATTATCTGATACCGGAGCTTCATATATGCAGCTTATACCAGATAAAAATCTCATGAATGAATATATCTACAAGAATGTTTCGGCAGTCCCGACAACTTTATTTATCGATGAGAATGGGAATATCATAGATAGCGTTCTTGGAGCTAACGAAGAGGATGCATGGTCTGAGATGATCGAAGCGCATCTGGATAAAGTGAGTAAATAAAAGGCGCATTGAGGGTGGTGAGTATGATGAAAATAACTGAGAAGAGCAAAGATTTGATATGTGTTTTACTCCTTTTATCATCGGCGGCACTCATAGCGTGTGGGATAATGCGAGGCGAGGTATCGATGGTATTACTTAAGGCAGCCAATATCTGCATGGAATGCATCGGGATAGGGTGACTGACATGAGCGATGTTATTGGCGATGATAAGACAGAGAAAGATCATGTGGATACGGAACAGATTGCATCAGAACAACGCACAAAGCCGCGTAGGCGGAAAGACTGTATAAGGAACTGGTTTCAGGCTGCATGGTTCGCTGTCACAAATGGATATATAAATGGGTTTAAGGAAGGACGTATATATACCGGATCTTCAAAAAAAGTTTGTGTACCGGGGCTTAACTGTTATTCATGTCCGGGAGCGACAGGCGCATGTCCTATCGGTTCGTTGCAGGCGGTGATCGATAGCAGAGAATTTTCATTTTCATGTTATATATTCGGATTTCTAATGGCGGTCGGTGCGCTGTTCGGAAGACTGATATGCGGATGGATGTGTCCGTTCGGATTTGTTCAGGATATGCTTTATAAGGTGCCGCTTTCTCACAAGAGAAAGAATCTTCCGGGACACAAGTATCTTAAATATCTCAAATATGTGGTACTTGTTCTATTTGTTCTGATACTGCCGCAGGCGGTGGTCAATGTTTCCGGGATGGGAGAACCGTGGTTCTGCGAATACATATGTCCAAGCGGGACGCTGTTTGGCGGAATTCCGCTCGTAATCGCGAACAGCGGGCTTAGATCGGCGGCTGCGTGGAAATTTGCGTGGAAGGTCATTCTGCTGATAATAATCATCGTTTTGTCGATGTTTATCTACAGACCGTTCTGTAAATACCTTTGTCCGCTTGGGGCGATATATTCAGTCTTTAACCCGGTTTCATTTTACAGGTTCAAGGTTGATGAGTCGGCATGCATAAAGTGCGGTGCCTGCCAGAGATCATGTGGAATGGATATAAAGGTGTGGGAAAACCCGAACAGCCTGGAATGCATCAGGTGCGGAAAATGTAAGAGCGCCTGCCCGCAGGGCGCGATAACATCGACATTCGACAGGATCGGAGCAAAGACGAGAAAATTAAAATGATGAGAGGTATGGATCATGGACAAAAAAACCAGAGAATTTGTTATTGAAAAAACGCATGAACTTATGAATGCGGAGACATGCTGTGATGATGCAAAGAAATCAGGTGCAGATTGGCTTGCATCAGTTGGGACATCTTCTGAAAAGAGCGAATCTGAGAAATATGTCAAAGAACTCGAAGAAGATATTGAATCAATCGATGAACTCATTTCATTCACGAGATCAGCTGATGCAGTTAAATTCTGTGGAGAGCAGGGAGCAAAGGATCTTGCGGCTCACGCGGATAAACTTAAGGCAGACGGTGCAGCGTACTGTGACTGTCCGGCTTGCGCAGCAGCTTTGGCAATCATTGAAAAGAAGGACTTGATGTTGAAATAATGTTTTGATGCAAGTGTCCGAAGGAAGCGAAGCAATTCGTAGCATCATAACAAAATGACTACTTTTGACACCCACATCATGTATTAAGGCAAAAGAGGAAATAGGCAGTATATATGTGCGCATAAATATACAAAAAAATATGTTAAAACGCAAAAATCACTTGCTATGTAGATAATTAGGTGGTATTTTATTTACCGTAAGTGTACGGCGATATAAGCCGTGACTCTGGAGAGGCTCTTTTGTAAGGGCGCCGAAGGTGTAAGGACGATAATCCTGATCTTAACGATAACGTTCGAATCTGCTGCATGGCAGGTGTCAAGCGTAATCTTGTGGATCTGTAATCTCGTACCGATCTCTCAGGCAAAAGGACAGAGCGTAATATTACGCGTTCTAACTCTTTGGAGGCTGACAACATAATTCTATGTGTCAGCTTTCTTTGCGTTCGGGAACAGAATAACAGCTGCTGTATCAATGTTATCAGTGCTAAAAATGGTTAGCGGCTATTCTTTTATTTCCCGGTTTCTCATCGGAGTATCCCACTTAACTAATTAAATAAGGGGTAGATCAAATGAACGCAGTAGGAGAATTTTTGTCAAAAGTCGATGATTTTGTATGGGGTGTCCCGCTGATCGTACTGATTCTCGTAACAGGTATCATCCTTACGATCAGACTAAGGGGTGTTCAGTTCAGAAGACTTGGCGCAGCTTTTAAGTTTATCCGAAAAAATGAGGAGAGTGGGGACGCAGGTGAAGTCAGCAGTTTTGGCGCACTCTGCACCGCATTATCTGCGACTATCGGAACGGGCAATATAGTAGGTGTTGCGACAGCAATCGTAGCGGGTGGTCCGGGTGCTCTTTTTTGGATGTGGGTCGCAGCTCTTCTTGGAATGGCAACTAAATATTCGGAATGTCTGCTTGCAGTGAAGTTCAGAAAGGTCGCAGCTGATAAGCATATAATCGGCGGTCCGTTCTATTACATCGAAAACGGGATGGGGAAAAACTGGACATGGCTTGCCAAGATGTTTGCGGTATTCGGTGTCGGAGTCGGACTTTTCGGAATAGGGACATTTACTCAGGTAAATGGGATAACAAGTGCGGCCAACAGCTTTTTTGATCCGCAGAATCTTCATACGCTGAATCTGTTTGGACGCAGTTATTCGTTGAGCGTAGTGATAGTGGGAGCTCTTGTTGCCTTATTTGCCGCATCGGTTATTATCGGCGGCCTTAAGAGGATATCAAAGGTAGCTGAAGTCATAGTTCCGTTTATGGCTGTCCTTTATGTTGTGACGGCTCTTGTAGCCTTCATTTGCAATATTGATAAATTCCCTGCGGCGATATCAGAGATCATCAGTTCAGCATTCGGATTCAGGGCGGCTGCGGGCGGTGCACTTGGATCGGTGATCATCGCGATGAGACAGGGTATAGCAAGAGGCATATTCTCAAACGAAGCAGGACTTGGAAGCGCACCTATAGCGGCGGCTGCGGCTCATACAGACGATCCTGCCAAGCAGGGACTTGTATCAATGACAGGAACATTCATAGATACGATCATCATTTGTACGATGACAGGTCTTACGATAGTTATGACGGGAACATGGAATATTGGGCTCAACGGGGTAGATGTGACCACAAAAGCTTTTCAGATGGGACTTCCGCTTCCAGCCAAGGTCTCTTCGTTTATTTTGATGGTATGTCTGATCTTTTTTGCATTTACAACGATACTTGGATGGGATTATTACAGTGAACGCTGCATAGAATATCTTGCTGGTGAAGGAAGCAAGGCTGTAAAAATCTATCGTTGGTTCTACATCCTCAATGTTTGCATCGGACCTTACATGACTGTTGCTGCGGTATGGACGATTGCAGATATCTGCAATGGTCTTATGGCGATACCAAACCTTATCGCACTTGTTGCACTCAGTACAGTGGTTGTAAATGAGACCAGGAAGTTTGACGCAAGGTACAAAACTGCGGTTGCCGAGGCTTCAGGGAATGCTGAGAGTATCGTTGATGAAACACTTGAGGCGGAAGAAGAAGCTTCTGATGAGATTACGTCTGAGATTACGTCTGAGATCACGTCTGAGATCCAGTCGAAATAATCAAAAACGCTGCGGTTACATTCTTTGAATCGATAAATGATCTTGAGCCGGAAGATGACCGGCAGAGAATCCGTTTGACGAACAAAGATTACAAGATCGTAAGGTGCTCACTGAACCGGAAGATGCTCATAGAACTCACAAATAAAAAATGAAATGATATGACATATCAATCCGTGCCTCGTCTACGTGCTTCGTCTGGTGAGACGGGGCATTTTATTGAAAAATAGTTGAAATTAGTGTTGAAATATAATTCGTACTGACAGGGTGGGACTCAGATTCATAAGAG
Organism: Lachnospiraceae bacterium; assembly: GCA_018053995.1. Taxonomy (GTDB): domain Bacteria; phylum Bacillota; class Clostridia; order Lachnospirales; family Lachnospiraceae; genus JAGPKJ01. The sequence goes on from JAGPKJ010000086.1 coordinate 8,556, forward strand.
AGAATCAGGTTACGACCGGGGAGTATACCATTGGCAGCATAGAGTTCTATTTTACTTAATGCTTTATCGACATATTCGGGACTACTCATCATTCCGAGATGTTCCCAGTAATACTCTTTCAGCGTATAT
>JAGPKJ010000087.1:0-4984 GCA_018053995.1 Lachnospiraceae bacterium
TCTCTCATCACTGTCGGCAAGCCTATGACGGCTCATGATGGTTTCACGTCAGCTAAGCGTATCACATCTTTCCACCCAGGTTCATCTTCATGCGATGTGCCTTGCGCACTGCTACTGGTGCCTTTGCGAGAAGCTTAAGGTATAAGCGCTGCTTTTCGGTAAGATACGCATTGCTGCAGATATCAAGGTAATGTGCGCGAAGATACGTGCATACACTTATATAAAAAGTATTGCTTCGTTTCATCTGCTCGATTGGGATATGTAGCATATAATCAAGGCGCTGCACAAATCCAAAACGCATAGCGATCTCGTGAAGTTCCGACCCTGTACATTTCTTTAAACTGCCTGCTGCACCATCTTTGTATTTCGTATCAACGATTCTCTGAACCCAATCCGCATTAGTTACGATATCGGTGTATACCTGTGAAAATTCACCGTTGCTCTTACGCGTGTTGCTATTATCACTATAGATGACGTGATATCCCTGTTCTGGAAGTATAGCGATATTTCCGGCTTCAGACAACATATTTACGAGCAGCTTGAAATCCTCATTCAGCTCACCTTCTGGAAACCTCTTACCCGTGAACAGATCGCGCGAAACCAGTTTTGTGCAGAACGAGCAGTCTCCTTTATGCATCAAAAGTGACTTCAGAAATTCTTCTGATGAGACTAATGTCAATTTTTCAGGCGGCGTACAGACATTATCGCGCCTCGACCCATCGGCATTTAACTCATCCCGCGATATCTGCGATATTCGAACACTATTGTCATTTATCGCATTCAGAAGCTTCTCGTAAACATACGGCTCTACATAATCATCGCTGTCCACAAATCCGAGATACGAGCCCTTCGCACATTCTATTCCCACATTACGAGCCGATGAAGTCCCGCCATTAGCCTTCTGCATCGTCCTTATCCTGCTATCAGATGCTTTGAGGCTGGTGCAAACCTCAGATGTCTTGTCTGTCGACCCGTCGTTTACGATGATGATCTCTATATTTTCATACGTTTGCCGCGATAGCGATGTGATGCACCTTTCGAGGCAGTCTTCGCAGTTGTATGCCGGTACTATTATGCTTATAAGGGTATCCGTGCTGCTCATTCTAAACCTCCCTGATGCTTATCGCTTTCCGCCATTCCGCTGTCTTCGCACACTCTGTCCTGCATCTTCTGCATACTATCCGTCATGCTTCAACTTTCCACTTCGCACGCTCTGTCCTGCATCTCTTGCATACTATGTGTCACGCTTCGGCTTTCCACTTCGCACACTCTGTCCTACATCTACGCTCTGCTGCATGGTCCTTCGTCTGCAAACTTTCTTGTCCTTATGAATTCCATGAGATTCTCTGCTGCGGTATGCGCGTTCCACTGCTCCGCGATCGTCTCATATGCATTCTTCCCCATATCCAGGCGCAGGTGTTCATCACGTGCAAGCGCCACTACCTTTTCTATCATTGTCTTTGTATCTTTTTCGTGGAAAATAAAACCATTCCTGCCATCTTCTATCAGATATGGAACCGCGCCTGCCGCACTGCATGCAACGACCGCGCATCCGCTGTTCATCGCTTCGTTCACGACCGCGCCCCAGCCTTCTAGGTGATCACTGGTAAATAAGAAAATATCTGATTTCTCCATATTATCTCTTACTTCATCCGGTTTCATAAAACCTGTAAATGTAACATGGTCTTCTATTCCATCTGTTCTGCAAAGCTCATGAAGTCCGGCTTCGATCCTGTCGTCGCCGCCACCTGTAATAGTTAAGTGAAACGGAATTTCAAGTCTTTTCAGTTCTGCTGCCGCCATTACAGCGTATCCCGGATGCTTGAGTTCCATGAAGCGGCCTGCCCACATAAGACGGACTTGGCGGCTATCGCCTCCGAAATTGCTGTTACTGCCACCGTCTCTGCCGCTTTCTCCAGTTTCAGTATATCCCTTGAGTTTTTCAAGTTCACCTTTATTATATGTACGCAGTTCCGGGAAATAACCCCACTTCATTTTTCTTTCAGGATATGCTCTTATGATATCAAAATCGCCTGCGACATATGCTCCGGCGCACAGAAGGTAGACATCGCTTTTTCTATATCTCGTGTGATCATGATATTTTCTGATAAGTCCGCGTGGGCTCACCGCCTTCCAGCGTCCTTCACGGTAGAGACGCTCACTATATCTGATAGTGAACTTTCCTGCCTGCAATCTGTCATTTATAAGATCCTCGCGCTCTGCGCCGCCCCAGATAACGACATCACTGTCATTTATCAGTTTCATGCAGCCATCAGGATCTTCGCTATACATCCTTACAAATGGAAGGTGACACAATTCCGCGTCCCATCCCATTTTCACGCGTTCTTCGTCCATAGGCTCTGTCTGGATGAATGTATATCCATCGCCGACAAGTCCTATCATCTCATTTGAAAATGGTAACTGATGATGATTTATGTAGTTGGAAGCAAAAACTATCTTCATTCTATATTATTATCCTTATTATCTGCTGTATCTGCTCTATCTGTTGCTTTATCTGTTGCTTTATCTGTTGCTTTATCTGTTGCTTTATCTGTTGCTTTATCTGCTGTATCTACCCTATCTGTTTTCTCCGCTTTATCTGTATCTTCCGCAATCTCTTTGTATATCTCCAGCATCCTGCGGAAATTGACTTCCGGGTCATGCGTCACATATGCATGTTTCTTTGCGGAAATACTGTACAGTTTTGACACTTCCTTCTTCGCAAATATCTCTGCGACAGCATCAGCAAGCGCATCTACGTCTTCTGGCTCATAGAGGATACCATCCTGTCCTCCCACCATAAGATCCGGTATTCCGCCCACATTTGCGGCAACGCAAGGCGTTCCGAGCAGCATAGCCTCGCTCAGAGAATTAGGTGAATTCTCTATGATTGAAGGGCAGACGAATACATTTGACGAAAGCATCTGCTGTGATATCTGTTCTTCATCAAGCATTCCAAGCATAACAACATGATCGCCGATATGTTCTTTTTTGATCAGTCCCAGAAGATATCTCCCGTAGCCTGACATCTTCATATTCTCGCTAAAGCTTCCGTGGTGGATTATGTCGTTTCCGGCAACATACAACATTGCATCCGGAAAACCTGCAAGTATCTTTGGCATCGCTTCGAGCATAAAATGCATTCCCTTTATGGGATAATCCCCCTGACTCAGGAAAATAGAATGTATGGCGCAGTTATCCCGGTTCCAGCTAGCCTTATAGAAGCTCTGGCGCATAGTCTCGTTCATCGGATAATACCTGGCATTCGGATTGATCTTCGCAGTCTCTTCTTTATCCCACGCTGTTCTTCCTGTTATGTTTCCGGTAAGCTTCAGCGCCTCTTTTTCATTTTCCCCGCGCTTATCGAACTTCCTCTGCTGACTTTTAAGTGAATCATGTCTGACGATATCCCGGAATGTCGCAAACCGCGCCGCTCGCCCCGGAATTCCCGTCAGATATTTTTCTCCGATCACACTGCAAAGACCCTGTATCCCGATGAGCATGCCGTCAGGTTTTCCCCACGCCCTCGCACACGCGAGTGTATGTGGGAATTCTGTTCCGAATATATGTATGATATCCGGCTTAAACTCGTCTATTATTTCCCTGAAACGTATTTCAAGCGATGAATCGTATCTCTGTGGATTTTTCAGATCCTCTTCAAATGCAAAGCATCTCACTTGCGCACCATTATCGAGTGTCACCGTAAGATCATTCTCTGTAAGGCTGCACGGAAACGAGATTCCAAGCTCAATTCCGCTTTCTTCCTCCGGACTCAGCATCTTCTCCGCAGCGCCCGACAGCCATCCTTCGCGGCAGCTATAGTCGATATTAAGTTGTCTGGCTATGGCCGGCAGAACAATATTGCATACCCATAATACTCTCATACCCGTCACTCCTTTTTTTCAAATATCCTTGTGCCCACATTCAACCTCAAAATCAATTTGATACAAGTGAGCTTCATATTGCCTTCATCTTATTTCCTGTAAATGAAATCCTTGATCTTATTATACACCCCGGCAGTCTTAGGATTCCTCGCGATCATTGTCCTTAGCGATGCAAATGAAAGGATCATCGCCAGCCTGTACTTCACAAGTTTCCCCGCCGGTATATACTTCTCCGTTATCTCTTTGTGCTCCGCATCTGATATCTTTCTGCCTTCATGAGAATCCGACAGTCCACCGCCCTCATATGATGTTATGAGCTCCGGCAAATATGAGAATGTTGCTTTTTCTGTAAAATAGCACCACAGAAACTGCTCATAATCTGCACGCACTTTATATCTTATTTCAAAAGGATGCTTTTCTATAAGTGCTTTTCTGTAAAAGCACGCCTGGTGACACGGAACATTTCTGAAACATGCAAAATCATCTATTTTCGGATTCGACTTTACGACTGCGCCTGTCACACGTTCAAATATGTCGCCGTATATGATGTCCGGTCGGCGTTTTCCTTCTGTTGTATCATTATCCGGTCGACGTTTACCTTCTGCTATATCATTATCCGATGTACGATCTGTGTCTGTACAGCCGTCGATAACAGCAGATACTTTTTCGAGTACATTACCATCATAGAAACAGTCTCCGCTGTTAAGGAAACATATATAGTCTCCGCCCGCTTCTTTTATCGCCTGATTCATAGCATCATAGATTCCACTGTCCTTCGTCCTGATTATCCGGATTCTGTCTCTGCCTGAATCTACTGGCTGATCACCGGGCTTGTCATCAGATTCTTTCTCAGATTCACCGTTCTGTCCGTCTGAATCTGATGCCTGATCACCGAGTTTCTCAGCTGATACTCCCGTCATCTCCTTGATCTTCTCGATTGATCCGTCAGTTGACATGCCATCCTTGACAATGACTTCAAAATCCCTGAAGCTCTGCGAGATAATGCTCTCTATTGTTTTTTTCAGATCGTCGCCTGAATTCAGGCTGACAGTGATTATACTGAATCTCAAGAAGTACCTCCGCCGCGGTCATTCTGCCGC
>JAGPKJ010000087.1:5084-8581 GCA_018053995.1 Lachnospiraceae bacterium
CTGTCTTCAAATAAGAATGTTCTGTATGGCAATACATTTACGCTTGATGAATACGCCCTCTTCAGATACATTGCAAAATACATCATGCATATGATCACGACAAGTATGACTGCCCTGCGCCTTACCCGTGAGCCGCTGGTCTCTACAGCTGCATTCTCTCCGACATTGCTCTCTCCACATGTGCTCTTGACGAGAATCATGATCAGCTCCGGCACAAACAGGATCTGCGTTACTGTCATGTAATATCCGATTCTGGAAACGAATGGGATATACCAGCAGCACGAATATATCACGAGCGCCATGATATTCAATTTTGACATGAAACTTCCCAAAATCCTTTTATTTCCCGAACGCTTCATCACGTACAATGTAAATAAAAGGATCGCCACGCACCGCGCGATATTTGCCGGGCTGATGCATCCCCCATCTGATGCGTACGATGTCTCCTTGTACGTTGGATATAAAGTCACCGCCACTTTCATCCAAAAATCCCGACCTATGATAAGTGATACAGAAAATACTGCAAATACAGCGATCATCCACTTTTTCCACGGTACTATCGCAAGCAGAAATATTGGCAGCACGACGAGCACTGATTTATGGAATCCCGACGCGAGCAGTATCGCCGCAACAAACACAACATATTGTTTTCTCTGCAACAGCTTTATCGACCAAAGCGCTATTGCGAGTGCAAGGTAATATCTCATTGTACAGAAACTCTGAAAATAAAGTCCAAGTGTCATGAACATGAAAAATGAGAGTTTGAAATCCGCGCTCTGATCATACATAGCCTTCATAAAGAAAAACACAGTTAAAAAGGAATAGATTGCAAAAACAAGTTTATAATTTTCAAATCCCGAAAGACCATATATGATCCTGACGAGCAGATTGAAGCCCCACTCTGTCGGAACGTATGAATCAAATTTTATAAGGTGCATGAACTCAACGTATTTCCAGTAATCGCCCATTCCAAAGCGAAGTGCTGAAAGCATAAAGAGTATCAGGAAAATAAAAATGAGTGATATTCGGTTAAGCATGCTTCTTCTCGTCAAGACCGCGCTGTCGGTGCCAACATTATATGCCCGCCTGCTGCCGCCAGAGCTGCTGTCATCACATCTCTCGCAGCCATGATCATCACCTGCTGACCATCGTCTACAGCTGGCGGTTTCACGCCTGCCACATACAAGGCATGCCGCGATCACAGTTATGGCGGTGACTGCTATATACAATATCATACGCCATCCCCCTGTCCACCAGCCCTGGCTGCCTGCTCTTCTGTCGTACTTTCCTGCTCTTCTGTCGTACTTGCCTGCTCTTCTGTCGTACTTGCCTGCTCTTCTGCCGTACCTGCCAGTTCCTCAGCTTTGACTCTGCGTCCCAGTGCGATGCCTTCCTTTAGAAGTTTCATCGCCTTATCTGTTCCAATCACTTTGCACCATGTATCTTTATGACGCATCAGGTAATACCTTGCGGCAATCCCGGCCATACGCCCGTACATGTAATAATAGAGCACGCCCTTGTCCGTAAAATATTTTTCATTATATCCGCAGAACCAGGTTGACGTGCGCACTTCTTCGCCCGCGATAAGTATTGGAGATGCATATATCCTGATTCCCATTTTCAGACATTCCCTGAAAAACAGACTGTCCTCACCACATGAAAATCTCGCTCCACCGCCAAACAGCAGTGAAAAGCGAACGCCACTCTTTAGCAGCTTATCTGTCTTTACTGCGATACTGTATGCCGGATAGCGCCCACTATTGTATGATCTTACGCGCTTCCACGCTTCGTTGTGATAAGTCGCCCGTTCCTCGCATACATTCACATTGAACAAGATCATATCCGCTTCAGGATGAGCCGCAAACTCATCCACGATTTTCTTTGCATAGCCTTTACCATATCTTATGTCATCATCCGCAAAGAGTACTATCTTCTTATCCGGATCTATATTGTCTATACATGTATTTCGGTTTAAGCCTACTCCGCGCTCTTTCATTTCAATGCAATGAACCAGGTGCCTGCTTTGCTGCGTTTCGTGCTGTGTGTCATGCTGCGTGCTATGCACCACGATATGACTTAATTCATTATGTGTATCTTCAATAGTCTTGTCTGCAACCCAGAATAATCTGTCAGACACTCCATCTGTCTGATTTACCATAACCGCATCGCACTCAAGATTCATTTTTGCAGCAAGCTCCTCCGGTACAGCTTCAAGCGCGGATATGAGCACTTCAAGTCTGTTCGCTGCCGAGATCATGCTGTGACCTGGATCATCATCTGATGAAGTTGTGTTTTCTTTGCTATCAGACATTCCGTCTCACTTTCCGAATGTACTTTCACTTGCTAGGTTCTTTCTATCACTTGCAACTGCATTCAGCAAGGACAATCTCGTGCTCCTGAATGCACTTTTCATATTTGACCATTTTATTTGCCTAGGAAATAATAGCTTCTGTAAAATCGATTGCTGCAATCCGTGATTACGAAACCTCGTGGAATGATGCCGCCAGCTTTCATTCCGGCAGCCTGTTCCTCAGCGATGAATGTGCGGTCCTTCTTATACCGAAGATATATCACGTCTGCTTTATCTGATGCTTTATCTGAAGTACTGCGCACAATTTCATTCTCGGTAATGTCAGTCCCGGTAATGCCTATCTCGGTAGTGCCAGTCTCAGTAATTCCTGTCTCGGTAATGTCAGTCCCAGTAATGCCATTCTCAGTGATTCCGTATATCTGGTCTATCTTTTTAGTAAGCGCGGCATCCGAATCTCGAAACCTGAGTCCTACAAGCGCAAGTCCTGTACGTCTCCGGACATCTTCCGGAAGATAGACTCTGTCGCTGACCGCGTATGTAAGCCACATTACGAATAGACACACTATCGCAGCAATTATGGCACCAAGCCCGCATGCCTGCTTCATATAACTGTCCCTGACTACAAGTTCTGAATGATTCTCTTCTATCGTCTTTATTGATTCTATCTCCGGCTGCTCATCTCCAAATCTTACGAGTGCCTTGTCGACCGCTGCAAGCATCTTGTCTGCAATGTCATCATTCGAAAATGTCACCGTTATCGTAAGGACACGAAGGTCTGAAAGAATCTCGGCTTTCACATATTTTTGTACAGCCGCTTGCGTTCCTGTATCAAACTCAACACCGCCTTTTCCAAACTCTTCATCAATAAGGTCACATACAGGATCTGTCGTAAGCAGATCATTCCATGTGTATCCGTTATATGCCTGATAGGCATCTTCTTTATCGTCGCTGCCGAATGTCACATATAGTTTTGAGACTGCTCTATACTGCGTGCCGCTCGTCATCTGCCTGTATGCAGCATAGATACCGGCGCCTGCAAGCGCACCTATCAGCACTGCGAGCATAAATATCCATATCTTTGATACGAAAATGAGCCATACTTTCCGCAGGCTCACTCTCTCATTCATATATCCTTCATTATCAAGACCGATATCTTTCATACGATATCCTCCATAAAACATCTATT
>JAGPKJ010000088.1 GCA_018053995.1 Lachnospiraceae bacterium
CCTCGCCCGTTGCGTTGCCTGCTGCATCTCCTGTTGCTGTGCCTGTCGCACCGCCTGTTACTGCCTCGCCCGTTGCGTTGCCTGCTGCATCTCCTGTTGCTGTGCCTGTCGCACCGCCTGTTACTGCTACGCCCGTTGCGTTGCCTGCTGCATCTCCTGTTGCTGTGCCTGTCGCACCGCCTGTTACTGCTGCGCCCGTTGCATCTCCTGACGCTGGCGGTGTTATCGTACCTGTATTGTCAGATGCGGGTTCTGCATTTACCGACACATTATCTCCTTCTGACGCATGCACGGTCTGTGCCGGTATCATTCCCGCTGACATCATAAATGTCATGGCTGTGATTATACATCTTACCTGCTTTGTTGATGATTTCTTTCTGCTCATATATGACAGCCTCCAATTCATTGCAAGATGCTCTTATAAAAATAGAGCATCACCCTTGCAGAAAATACTTTCTGCAAAGATAAGGCTCTGATGTAGCGGGCGTTCCTTATCATTATCTTGATCATCTTTTATCTTTCTATAATAAAAGACTCATCCAGACTCTAATAAGGTTCACTTAATTTTCGAAACATTGTACTTATTCGAAAACAATTTCGTATATAATCACATTTTCTGACTGATCATATTTCTTATTTTACTCGGTAAACAATGCAGTTGAGTAATATCTGTCACCTGAATCCGGTAAAAATGCCACGATATACTTTCCTTCATTTTCGGGACGTTTCGCAAGTTCTATTGCTGCCCATGCCGCTGCTCCCGACGAAATGCCGACAAGGAAGCCTTCTGTATGCGCTATTTCCTTTGCTGTCGTAAATGGAACATCGTTTTCAACCGGTATTATCTCATCGTAAATTTTCGTATTTAACACCTTAGGAACGAAACCTGCGCCAATACCCTGAATCTTATGCGGACCGCCGTGTCCCTGCGATAGTACCGGTGAAGTTGCAGGTTCTACTGCTACAACCTTGACTTCCGGCTTCTTTGATTTTAGGAATTCTCCTGTTCCTGTAAGTGTGCCGCCTGTGCCCACACCTGCGACAAATATATCAACTTTGCCGTCTGTATCCTTCCAGATTTCCGGTCCTGTAGTCTCCCTGTGAGCCGCAGCATTTGACGGATTATCAAACTGTCTCGGTATAAAGCTCCCTGGTGTCTGTGCTGCAAGTTCATCTGCTTTCTCAATCGCACCCTTCATACCCTTCGCGCCATCCGTAAGAACTATCTCTGCTCCGTATGCTTTAAGGATATTTCTTCTTTCAACACTCATTGTCTCAGGCATTGTAAATATTGCCTTATATCCCTTGACCGCCGCAACTGCCGCAAGTCCGATTCCTGTATTTCCTGATGTAGGCTCGATGATGGTTGCTCCGGGCTTAAGTTTTCCGCTCTTCTCGGCATCTTCTATCATTGCCTTACCAATCCTGTCCTTTGCGCTTCCGGCCGGGTTAAGATATTCCAGCTTAAATAAGATATGTGCCTTAAGTCCAAGTTTTTTTTCAAGTCTCTCTGCCTCAAGAAGTGGTGTGTTTCCTATGATATCAAGTACTGATCTTTTTATTCCTGCCATAATGTTTTCTCCTCTGTAATCTATGTTGTGTGATCAAATGCTGTAGTCATTTCCTGCATCTTCCTGCCAGCTTACCAGATCTGCGAGAGTATACTTCTCAAGTACACCCTGTATGGCATCGTCAAGTTCCTTCCATACTCTCAGCGTTACACATTCACCGCTTCTGCCGCATTTCGGATAACCCGGCTCCAGACAGGCTACAGGTGCCATATCGCCTTCAACTTCTCTGATGATCTTTCCGACTGTGTAATTCTTCGCTTCTCCCACAAGAAGATATCCGCCTTGTGCGCCTCTTACGCTATAAACATATCCTGCCTTTACAAGCTGAGATATTATCTGCTCAAGATACTTTACAGATATTCCCTGTCTTTCCGCTGCGTCCTTAAGTCTGACAGGTTCTTTCTGATCGTGCATTGCGATATCCAGCATAAGTCTTACAGCATAGCGGCCTTTAGTTGAAATTTTCATTTGTCGGCTCTACCTTTCTGAGTGCGTCTCCCGAGTGGACCAGCTGGATTGCTGTTTTCCTTCTGGTTGACTATGCACTTCGTTCCTTATGTGATGATGATACTACTGTATTCATACCATGTCAATAGGAAATAAGATTATTTTTTATTAAAGATTGATATTCCAAACTATCATCTGTATCCTCTACTTGTGCCATCACTTGTGGTACCCGCTTGCATCACTCACTTGTATCACTCACTTGCGGCGCTCATTTACGGTATCACTTGCAGCATTCACATATTGCATTTCCAATTATGCAGTATCACCAGACAACTACCTCGTATATACTGCATTTTTTCATTAAGAAATGTTTGCACCAAAATGTAATACAGTATCTACTGAAATAGTCATCTCCTTTACTGCAATTTAAAATCTATGCTGGGGGTTATATCCTCGAAAATGCAGTACACATAAAATAAAGGCTCATTTATACTGTACTTTTTTCTTAATATCACAACATTTTTGATATATGACCCCTGATTCGAATAAAAAAATACAGTATCTACAAAAGTTTCTTCTGGATATACTGTATAGTTTTTTTGCAAAATTTTAATCGCTAAAAAAATACAGTATAACATAGCTGTTTTATTCCCATTACTGCATATTCATTCAATCAAATGAATTTCCAACAGAGCTGCCATTCAGTTTTGAACAGAGCAGCTCAGTTTCATACCAAGCAGCTCAGTTTCATACCAAGCAGATCAGTTTCATACCAAACAGATCAGTTTCGCAATTAGAAAGATTTAATCTAATTCTATGTTCTGCTCCCTACAAGCTTTATCGCTTCATCGATCGCCTTCAGATATCCTTCGAGACCAAGACCATATATCTGGTCATCGCACGCATCCTTTGTGACTGATACTTTCCTGAAATCCTCTCGTGCTGTGATGTCAGAGATGTGAATCTCTATCTTGGGCATTGTCACGCTTGAGAGCGCGTCATGTATCGCGTAGCTGTAATGCGTATATGCACCTGGATTGATCACGATCGCACATGTGCCGTCAGAATATGCATCCTGAATACGGTCTATTATCGCGCCTTCGTGATTACTTTGGAACACTTCTATAGATGTACCGGTCTCTTCCCCTTTATCAGCGATCATCTTTAGCAGATGATCATAATCCTGTACACCATAAATGTTTTTTTCACGTATTCCAAGAAAATTAAGATTAGGTCCATTGATCACAAGAATCTTCATAATTCTGCCTTTCCCTTGCTTGCTGCTTCTGACACTTTGTTTGCTACTGCCTGTGTTCTGCCTGATGCATTGTTAATAGTCTTTTATGCCAACTGCTGCAGCTATCTCGCCTGCAATCTCACGGCAACTCTTTCCATCAGTTATCACCGTTATATCAGCTGCTTCTTCATATATGCTGCTTCGTTCATTCATCATCTCGCGTATTTTTTTCTGCGGATCTTCCGATCTTAGAAGCGGTCTTGACGTATCGTCCTTTATCCTTTCGTATATTGTTTCCGGCTCAGCTTTAAGATATACGACCTTTCCTATTTTCCGAAGGAGCTTCCTGTTCTCCTCGCGAAGCGGCATACCGCCACCCGTGGAAATGATAAAACCCGGTTTTTTTTCTGTAAGCTCTCGTATGCATTTGGTCTCGATATCGCGAAACTCGTTCTCACCTTTATCGGCAAATATCTGCGCGATGCTGCAGCCCGCTCTCTTTTCGATCATACTATCTGAATCTATGAACGATTCTTTCAGTTTATAAGATAACTTTTTCCCAACTGATGATTTTCCGGATCCCATAAAACCGATAAGAACTATATTCTTTTCTTTTCCGCGCAACCCGCTGTGTTCTGTCATCTGTCTGCTTCCCCGAATCAAACGTCAATCTTTTTACAGATCTTTAATCGATATGCTTATCATAAGCATACAAGCTCTCTTTATCCTGTAAAATCTGAATATCCTGCAATTTCACACTTCCTTGCAGGTTCTCACTTCCTTGCAAATTCACACTGTCTTGCAAGTTTTTCTTCGAGCATATTGTATATTTCATCAGTCGTCTCATCATCGACTTTAATGTCATTCCATAGTTCATATGATATCACGCCCTGACATACAAGCATCCTCAGACCATTAAATGCACGGGCTCCGTGCGACTTTGCCAGCTTCATGAATGTCGTCTCTGATGGACGATATATAAGGTCAAATGCGTCTTTTATTTTCCCATAAAATGCATCATCTGAAATGACGACATCGCCATCGTGCGGAGAAAGTCCAACTGATGTTGCCTGAATCACTGTCATCTTCTTATCCGGCAGAAGTCCATGGTCATCAAGTCTCATAGGCTTCACAACCTCACGACAGGTTTCGCCATTTATCTCGTCCGCGACGGCGGCAGCTTTTTCGTAATTTCTGTTAAGCTGGAAAATATGAGACGCTCCACGTACGGCGCACAGATACGATACTGCGCGCGCTGCTCCGCCTGCACCCAGAATCACAATGTCTTCTCCATGTATCTTTATTCCAACCAGGTCAAGCGCTCGCTCAAGTCCAAGCATATCCGTATTATATCCTTTATATCCGCCATCCGGATTCCTGACAAGTGTATTGACAGCTCCTATTTTCTCCGCGAGCGGATCGATCCCATTCAGAAAATGAATGACGTCACTTTTATACGGAACTGTCACATTACATCCAAGGATGCTCAGAGCATCAGCCCCTTTTACTGCATTTTCAAGTTTTCCATCATCAACCTGAAACGGCACATATACAAGATTCTGTCCCATTTTCTCTGCAAGCGTATTATGGATATCCGGTGAAAGCGTATGTGCGACCGGATTCCCGATAAGTCCGCATACAGACGTATTCCCGTCAATATGCATTTGCTTATATTCATCTTTCTTTATTTCCATCTGCATTTCCTTCTGCATCAGACTTCCCCGACTTTCACTTGGTGCTACACTTATTTCTGCTTTTTTATATATCTTCTATAAAATACAAATATTATCTTTTCTATCTGCCGCTTCAATACAATCTGAAATTCCTCATGCGGATCCATAGGTTTTACAAGTATTGTTAATAGCCCCGTCCGATTTGCTCCCCAGATATCAGTCAGGAGCTGATCTCCGACAAAAAATGTATCAGTAAGATCTGTCTCCATCCTCTTCATCGCTGTGAAGAAGCCATCCGTTCCAGGTTTGTGAGCCTTGAATACGTAATCCATCTTCACAACATCACAGAAAGATTTTACTCTATGCTCCTTATTATTTGATACGACCATGCACTTAAAGCCCATCGTTTCAAGTCTTTTTATAAGCTCGCAGCTCCGCTCATCTGCCGGTGCATTGTCCTTCACAAGCGTGTTGTCTATATCAAATATTATTCCGCGATAGCCCTTTTCAAACATATCCTTATAGTCTATGTCATATGCTGAATCCAGATACACATCCGGATAAAAACATTCAAGCATTCCGTCACCTCATCAGACAATTTTATTTCCAAGCTTTTCAAAATATTTTAGCAGTATTCCATCTCTATAGCAAGAACTCAAGCCGTAACGTAGCCGTAACTGCATTCAGCAATAGCACTTTCGCGCTCCTGAATGCATTTTGAACCTTAAGGTAAATTCAAAGTTAGATAATGCTAAGCTCCTCGCGATTCGCGCAAAAAAAGAAGCGGTCGCCCGCTTCTCAATTATACTCAAAAAAACTATATGTGATATTACGCTACAAATTGCATTGTTCAGCTTCTATAAGCACTCGGAATCCTTATACTCCGGCATTCTCCATCGGAGCAAGTCTCCCTTTAAGTGTGACACTTCCATCGTCGCTTATAAAATGAGGAGTCTGTGCATTACCAGTTGTAGAACTTCCGGCATAATAGAGATAATCATTAAAGATACCACTCTTAACTTTATTGTCTACATTTGATGTCTGATCAAGTTTTGTGATATCCTTGCTGCTGCCGATATATCCATAGCTGTCATTCTTATTGAAACTTACTGAAACATTATCAAGTTTTGCAGTACGGCTGGCTTTATTAGTCGTTTCGGGCGTGACCGATATGTTCTCATTTGTCTGAGGAACTGCCTGCGCATTCTTCGTCTTTTCAGACTCAGAAGTAACCTGCGTGCTCTTTCCGATGGAACTTATCTTGGATGGATCATATTCATTTTTGAAAATATCATAGCTGTTAAGTTTCATCGACATACCGTATCACCGCCTTTCCACTTATATTTTTATCCCTTTACACATCAGATCTGAGTTTCCTTTTTTGATGTACATATTTATATCGGACTCAAAGTGCAAAAGATTAACTCTTATTTGAAAATAATCTTTTGATGCAAGTTACTTATAACACATAGCATCATGTCAAACTTCATCCCTGCAGGCTTTCAACAGACTCTTTGTGTAATCCGATCTTGGATTCGAGTACACATCGTCGGTGTCCCCCTGCTCAACTATACAGCCATTCTTCATGATCATAACGTAATCGCAAAGATCATAGACAACACGAAGATCATGGGAAATAAAAAGTATCGTAAGTCCCATCTTCTCTTTAAGACTTACAAGCAGCTGCAATATCTGCTTCTGAACCGTCACATCAAGCGCTGATACCGGTTCGTCAGCGATAAGAAGTTCCGGAGTCTGCATAAGCGCGCACGCTATGCTTATCCTCTGCCTCTGTCCGCCCGAAAGCTCATTCGGATATCTGTCCCGGATCTCAAGTGAAAGCCCTACTGTGGAAAGCATATCCTCAACAGTTTTCCTTCTTTCCAAAGCATTCATGTGAGACCTTATCCTGAGCGGTTCCTCAAGAATCCATTCAACTTTCCTTGCAGGATTAAGTGAGCCATACGGATCCTGAAATATCATCTGCGGATATTTCGAATTATGCGTTATCGTACCGGAGATATCACTATTTATCCCAAGTATCGCTTTTGCAAGTGTTGACTTGCCGCATCCACTCTCCCCGACAAGTCCCATTATATCACCTTTTTTTATGGCAAATGAAATATCTGAAAGAATCTGCTTCCGATGTCCATTAGATTCTCTCACAAATACATCAAGCCCTTTGACATTTAGGATATCACCCGCACTGCTTGTCTCAAGATTTCTGAGTTCATCCGGATCCATCCTTGGAATCGCTGCGATCAGCTCTTTTGTATATTCCTGCTGCGGATTTCCATATATGCTTTCTATCGTACCCTCTTCCACAAGACGCCCGTCATTCATAACGAGCACGCGAGTGCAAAGCTGTTTTACAAGACTCAGATCATGGGAAATAAAAAGTATTGCGGTGTGATTCTCTCTGTTTATCTTACGCAGAAGCTCGATTATCTGAGCCTGTACTGTAACATCAAGTGCTGTTGTCGGTTCATCAGCGATAAGGAGTTCCGGTCCGCATATCATCGCGGCTGCGATCATAGCGCGCTGTCTCATACCGCCAGACAGTTCATGCGGATATTCGCCGTACACTTCTTCTGGATTTTCGAGTCCGACACCTTTCATTGCTTCTAAAGCCTTCGCTTTACGCGTAGCATCATCCATGTCAGTATGGATTCGCAGGCTTTCTTCAATCTGCCATCCAATCTTTTTTACAGGATCAAGCGATGTCATCGGCTCCTGAAAGACCATTCCTATCTTATTTCCCTGAACACTGCGAAGCTCATTACGCGGACATGTCAAAAGATTATTTCCTGCAAATAAGATACTTCCGCTCTTTTTCATATCATGACGGTTTAGGAGACCCGCTATCGCAAGCGCGGTCATTGATTTTCCTGATCCGGATTCGCCTACGATTCCAAGGATCTCACCCGGATTGATATCAAGATTCATATGATGAACGACCTTCTCCGGTCTGTCATGGTCGAAGAATTCTATATTCAAGTCTCTGACACTTACAAGAGTTGTCATTTTATCTTCACCCCTTCCCCCATAAGCCCAAGTCCGAGTACAAGAAGGATTATCACGATTCCCGGAAACAGAGCATAAGCCGGAGCTATAGATATATACGCCTGTGCTTCGGAAAGCATGCGTCCAAGACTTGCGTCCGGCGGCTGCACTCCGATACCCAGATAGCTCATTCCCGCCTCCGCGAGAACTGCGTTATTGAATCCGATCAGTATTGATGGTATGAGAACGCTCATAGTATTTGGCAGTATATGGCAGAACATGATCCTCATATCTCCCGCACCCTGCAGTCTTGCACTTCTGACATAATCCATGTTCTTGCATCTTATGAACTGGCTTCGAACCATACGCGTGAAGCTCGGAATAAATGCAATACCGAGTGCAAGGATGATCTTGTCACGACCGCTTCCAAAAAGGCTTACAAATACAAGTGCCAGAAGGATACTTGGAAATGCGAAGAGCGCATCGTTGACTCTCATAAGGATCTTATCAACTATACCGCCGAAGTATCCCGTAAAAGCACCGATTATAACACCGCATATACAGCCGATCGCTACAGTTCCCACAGCGACTTCAAGCGTATTGCGGCTTCCAAGCAGCACCCTGCTGAAG
>JAGPKJ010000089.1 GCA_018053995.1 Lachnospiraceae bacterium
GATGGCACAGGTTGAAAATCTGTGAAATGAAGAGGCAGTAATAGGGCGTAAGTATAATGATCGGTAATCGTATTAGCATCTATACAGGTTTTGACACTTGCATCGTAATATAGGAATGGTATATAATCCTGTCTTTGACAGTTGAAATGGCGGAGAAGCTGATATTGCTTGGCTTCACCGCCATTTTATTGTTGCGAAAATGTGGCTATATATAACTACTTTTTCTTGGTGTCATGAATGATCCTTCTCATGCTGATATCAGTAAGGATCTCATAGTCTGTACGGAACCCGAAATGCTCATGAAGGGCATCTGTCACATCAGTCCTTGTATATGCAGGAAGATAACCCTGCTTTTCACCGGGGCGATACATCATCATGCTTTTCAGGGTTTCAATGATCTCACTACAGGTAAAACGTTCTCCAAGTTTTTTCTCAAGTATCCGAAATACGAATAATGAGATGTAACAAGTGAGAAAATGAGCTTTGATGCGATCCTGTGTTTGCAGATAAACAGGACGCGCACGGAATTCAGTTTTCATGATTCGGAAACATTCTTCGATTTCCCAGCGTCCCTTGTTTATCTTTATGATATCGCTAACAGATGCACTATCAAGATCAGTGCAGACGGCATAAAATCCATCGTATCGCTTTTCCTCGCTGATCACGGCATCATTCAGATAAGGCTCGTCTTTATCACATACTTCACCGTCTTTTGTCATTGGTACATGGTCTATAAAGCGATGCGGATCGTTCTGGTTTTTAGGACGCGGTGCACACATACCGTTATCTATCATCTCCTGTGCACGATCTATCTGACCCTGACGTATCTTTCTTTGATAAAGCTTATACTTTAAAGAGAACGATACTATAAGATGCTGTTCCAGCGGTCTTTCACCTTTGCTCTTCTTTTTTGAAGAGATATCCTCAGTAATCCATCTGTCTTTATAAAATATCTTGTCGTAGTCTTCGTTATCGTCAAGTTCATTCAGGTTGTTATCATGTTCATCTCCGATAAGGTGCCATCCATCTGGATCAAGTGCAAAGTCCTTTAGATCATCTGGGAGTGTCTTTATCGATTGGGTGGTTATGAACCTACGGGTTCTTCCGTCGGGCAGTGTCTTATCATTGAAACGTCTGTTAGCTGCTGATGAGAGTCCGGCATCTGTACAGACTATGACATTGTCCATACCGTATTCACTGATGATCTTTTTCTCAAGAGGCTTAAGAGTTGGCTGTTCGTTTTTATTTCCCGGATATATGTCAAAGGCGAGTGGGATGCCATCATGATCCATGAAGAGCCCCATCCCTACGATAGGCAGTGGCTGATGCTGCTTGCTTTTGCCATATCTTTTCAGATCGTCAGCCTGTTCGATCTCGAAATAGTAGTTCGTGCAATCGTAATACAGGATATCTTTACGGCGTTCAAGTATTTTTTGACTGTTTTTATAAAGCTCTGATTGAATAAGATCATTTTCAGAAGCCAGGACAGATAATGCGCGATAGACATCATGAAGCTTGAATGAAGGCTGCTCTATGAATGTATCTGCCCGATGGGTGGAAGACATCTTTGATGAAGGATAAAGGATGCGCGTATAAATCAGCTTTGACAGGATGTCATTAAGATCATAATCAAATCTGTGTTTTGAAGTGATGCTGTTGCATATCTTATCAAGGCCAAGACTATAATAGATACTTTGGAGAAAGAGATATCCACAGTTAAATGATTTAGGATCTCCTTTTTTCAAAAGTTTTTTCGGAGAGCAGCTTATGATCATCTCTTTCTGTTCTTCGTATGCTTTTCTGTTGAGTTCATCAACGTATTCCTGAGCCCAGGCATAAGGATCCTTTCCACCGGCTTTAGTGATCACTTCATCAAGGTTTCCGAGCCTTTCAATAGTGACGGTAGTAGTAGAACCGTTTTCTTTCCGGATCGTTTTCTGAACATAAAATGAAGCGGAATTCTTAGATCTGCTCACTGTAAGTTTCATGATGTTATCCTCCAACTCTTATTATACCACATATAGCCATAAATAGCCACACAAACATGAGAGAAATTTGACAAAAAAATAAGACTGAGAGCTCAGTCTTTACAATGGTTTGAGGTATTTCATTGATATAGATTATGACGTACTAACTGTCAAACTTCCGGTATATGGCAGGAAACTGCCTGTATCATGCGGCTTTTTTTACTATGGATATTTTAATGCACTTATGATATAATTCTTCAATGACTGCGAACGGGTATATTATGCTCTTTCGCGGATTACAGCGAAGTATACGGCGTGCCGGAAGACAGCCGGTACCGCATAGATCTTTTATTTTCACGAAACGAATCAAATCACAGAGCAGGAGGAAACACAAGAATGAGCAGCAAGCTTGAAAAAACAGAGAAAAATATGGCTAAGATCACCGTAGAGGCCGAGGCAGCAGAACTTGACAAGGCTATAGATGCGGCATATCAGAGACAAAAGAAAGATATCGCAGTTCCGGGATTCCGTAAGGGCAAGGTTCCGCGTCAGATGGTAGAGCAGATGTACGGACCTCAGGTATTCTTTGAGGATGCTGCAAATTCACTTATTCGCGATACATATCCCAAAGCACTTGAAGAGTGCAAAGAGGACATCGTAAGTCAGCCTAAGATCGAAGTAGTTCAGATAGAAAAAGGAAAGCCTTTTATCTATACTGCGGTCGTAGCACTTAAGCCGCCTGTAAAGCTTGGTGAATATAAGGGTGTAAAGATCGAAAAGGTTGATGCATCAGTTTCTGATAAGGAAGTTGATGACGAGATCCAGAAGGAACTTGAAAAGAACGCACGGAAGATCGAAGTCACAGACAGAGCAGTAAAAGCAAAAGACGAGATCAAACTTGATTTTGACGGATCTGTTGATGGTGTTCCATTTGAGGGCGGTAAGGGAACTGACTATCCGCTCACAATCGGATCTAACACTTTCATTCCGGGATTCGAAGATCAGCTTGTCGGAGCAGAGATCGGCAAGGAGACAGATGTAAATGTAACTTTTCCTGAGGATTATCAGGAGAAGACTCTTGCAGGCAAAGCTGCAGTATTTAAGTGCACTGTCAAGTCTATAACAGAGGACGAACTTCCTGAACTCAACGATGAATTTGCATCAGATGTTTCGGAATTTGCTACACTTAAAGAATATAAGGCGGATGTCCGTGGAAAGCTTGAAGAGAGCAAAGCCAAGGATGCCAAGAGCCGCAAGGAAGAAGAAGCTGTTGAAGAAGTGATAAAGGGAATAGAAGTTGATATTCCTGATGCGATGCTTGAGACTGAACAGAGACAGATGGTAGATGATTTCTCACAGCGTCTTCAGATGCAGGGACTTCAGATGGAACAGTATCTTAAGTATACAGGTTCAACATATGATCGTATGGTAGATCAGGTTAAGCCTGAAGCTGAGAAACGTATAAAGACAAGACTTGCTCTTGAAGAGATCGCTTCAGAAGAGAAGCTCAAGGCATCTGACGAAGAGTTCGAGAAAGAGATAAAGGATATGGCTTCTGCATATAACCTTGAGACTGATAAGGTTAAAGAGATGCTGGGAGAAAAGGAAAAGGAAGGCATCTATAAAGATATCGAGATAAGAAAAGCAATGGAACTTATCGCTGATAATGCCAAAGAAGTAGAGAAAAAAGAAAAGACAGAGAAGAAAGACTGATCAGCTGGCAGTATCTGCAGATGATCTTAGAAAGGAGTATCGGTTATGGCATTAATTCCTTATGTTATAGAACAGACGAGCAGAGGAGAACGCTCATATGATATTTTCTCAAGACTGCTCGAGGACAGGATAGTATTTTTGGGTGAAGAGGTAACTGATGCTGCGGCAAGTACGATCGTCGCGCAGATGCTCTTTCTTGAGGCGCAGGATCCGGATAAGGACATTCATCTTTATATAAACAGCCCGGGCGGATCGGTGACAGCAGGACTTGCTATATACGATACTATGCAGTTCGTAAAGTGTGATGTATCAACTATATGTATAGGTATGGCTGCAAGCATGGGCTCATTCCTTCTTGCCGGTGGAACAAAAGGCAAACGTATGGCGCTGCCGAATTCAGATATCCTTATACATCAGCCTTCTGGCGGATCACAGGGACAGGCTACAGAGATGGAGATCGCTGCAAAGCACATCCTTGCTACTAAGGCAAGACTTAATCAGATCTTATCTGATGAGACAGGAAAATCTATAGAACAGATTGCAGCTGATACAGATCGTGATAACTGGATGACAGCTGACGAAGCTAAGGATTACGGACTTATCGATGTTGTTGTTAAGAACCGTACTGATACTGACAAAGAGAAAGAGAAAGATAATAAATAATGGCATCTAAGATTGAAAGCGGCAGTAATGTAAAATGCTCCTTCTGCGGAAAGACGCAGGATCAGGTCAAACGGATGATATCCGGACCTACCGGCGTATACATCTGTGATGAGTGTGTGGCTATATGTCAGGATATCATCGATGAGGAATTTGATCAGGATGATGAAAGCGAAAGCGGCGAGGGTAAAGATCTTGACATTAACCTTCTGAAACCTGTTGAGATCAAGAAGTTTCTTGATGAGTATGTTATAGGTCAGGAAGAAGCCAAGAAAGTGCTCTCTGTCTCCGTATACAATCATTATAAGCGCGTAATGGCACCTAAAGATGATGATGGCGTGGAACTTCAGAAGAGCAACATACTTATGGTAGGACCTACCGGAACAGGAAAGACTTATATAGCGCAGACGTTGGCAAAGATCATAAATGTACCATTTGCCATAGCAGATGCGACAACTCTGACGGAAGCAGGATATGTAGGAGAAGACGTTGAAAATATACTTCTCAAACTGATTCAGGCTGCTGATTATGATATTGAGAGGGCACAGTACGGTATCATATATATCGATGAGATCGACAAGATCTCAAAGAAGGGTGAGAATGTCTCGATAACAAGAGATGTTTCCGGTGAAGGCGTACAGCAGGCACTTCTCAAGATAGTTGAAGGAACTAATGCGAGTGTTCCGCCACAGGGTGGCCGTAAACATCCGCATCAGGAGCTTATACAGATCAATACAGAGAATATCCTTTTCATATGCGGCGGCGCATTTGACGGGATAGATAAATTCATAGAGCAGCGTCTTGATCGGAGTTCAATCGGATTTAACGGTGAGATCGAGAGCAAGACAAACAAGGACATTGGTTCGATCCTAAAACAGGTAACACCGCAGGATCTTGTGAAATTTGGTCTGATACCCGAATTCGTCGGTCGTATTCCGATAACGGTAACGCTCGATGGTCTTGATAAGGCAGCTCTTGTAAGAATACTAAAAGAACCCAAGAATGCTCTTGTCAAACAGTATCAGAAGCTGTTTGAACTTGATGAGGTAGATCTCAGATTTGAGGATGATGCTATTGATGAGATCGCAAATCAGGCATTCGAAAGAAAGACAGGGGCAAGAGGACTCAGATCGATAATGGAACAGATCATGATGGATGTCATGTATCGGATTCCATCCGATGATGATATCGCCGAATGTATTATCACGAGGGAAGCGGTTCTTGGCAAAGAAAAGCCGAAACTTATCATGCGTGATAACATGTGTCAGGCGGATCAAACAGCCAGAACGTGTAAGAACGCTTCATAAAGTATTACAAGCCGCAGAGAGCGATATCCTGCGGCTTTATTATTTGCCGAAAGACAGAGAGGCATATATGCAAAGAAAACAGACAGACAAGAAAAAAGAAAAAGATCTTCCGAAGGTTATAAGTGATATACCGGTAATCGCGGTACGCGGACTTACGATCTTCCCCGGAGTTGTACTTGGGTTCTTTCTTGCGGACATGAGATCTCTTATGGCGGCTGAGAAAGCGATGCGTGATAATAGCGTATTATGCGCGGTGATGCAGATCAATCCAAAGGATGAATGCCCAAACTATTCGCAGGTGTATCACATCGGTACTATCCTGAAGATAAGAGAGATAGTGAGAATAAGCGGTTCTTCAACTCCACGGGTTGTTGTAGAATCTACGGGGAGAGCGAGAGTCTCTGATTTTACACAAGTTGAGCCATATATCATGGCGCCGATCACAGAGATCGATGAAAAAGAACAGCGTGCGGAGATCACATCAGACACTGAAAGGGCGATGAAGCGTTCTATAAATGAGCTATTCGCAACTTACACAAAGATATACAGTAAGCTTGATCATTCAATAAGTGACAAGGTAGAAGCAGCGGACAATATCGGAGAAGTATGCGATATACTGTCATGGAATATCCCGATAGATCAAATGACGAAGACGAGGCTCGTGATAGCTGTCTCATACAAGGAACGTTACGATATTCTGTCAGCGGCAATGGCAAATGAGATCTCGATAAATAAGATTCGTAATGAGCTTACGGAAGGTCTTAAGGCTCAGATCAACAAGAATCAGCGTGAATATGTGCTTCGCGAACAGATGAACTATATCCGTCAGGAGCTTGGAGAAAATAATCCGTATTCTGATGAAGAACAGATGAAGAAGGAACTTGCTTCACTTAATGCCGATGATTATGTAAAAGACAGGATCACTGAGGAGATATCAAGATTTAAGAGTCTTGGAGCAAATAATACAGAGGCATCTGTAGAAAGGGAGTATATCGAAACGCTCCTGAAGATGCCATGGAATAATTCATCATCTGATAATACAGATCTGAAAAATGCCGAAAATATACTTAACAGTAGACATTACGGGCTTGAAAAGGTTAAGGAGAGAATCCTTGATGTACTTGCAGTACATGCACTGACAGGCAAAGGGAAAAGTCAGATAATATGTCTTATTGGGCCTCCGGGAACCGGTAAAACTACTATCGCGCAGAGTGTAGCTGAAGCTCTTGGCAGAAAGTATGTGCGAATAAGTCTTGGCGGCGTAAAAGATGAGGCAGAGATAAGAGGACATAGAAAGACATATGTAGGCGCTATGCCAGGTAGAATCGCTGCGGGGATAAAGCAGACGGGAGTAAATAATCCGCTTATGCTGCTGGATGAGATAGATAAGATGAGCAGCGATTACAGAGGTGATACGGCTTCAGCACTTCTTGAAGTACTTGATGGAGATCAGAACAGCAGATTTACGGATCATTATCTTGAGATACCGATCGATCTTTCAAATGTGATGTTTATCGCCACTGCAAATTCGGCGGAGAATATACCGGGACCTCTTTATGACAGGATGGAGATCATAGAGGTAACAAGCTATACAGAGAATGAGAAGTTTCATATCGGAAAAGAACATCTTATTCCGAAACAGCTTGAGCAGAACGGCTTGTCATTGGAACGTCTTACGATAAGTGATGGAGCTCTTAAAAAGATCATATCGTCATATACAAGAGAAGCCGGAGTCAGAAGCCTTGAACGTACAATAGATTCAATCTGCAGGAAAGCAGCAAGGAGAATTCTGGAAGATCCGGGGAAGTCCGTACATGTGACACAGAACAGTCTTGTTGATTTTCTGGGAAAAGAAAAGTATATTCGTGAGAAGGCAAATACAAAGGATGATATCGGTATCGTTCGCGGACTTGCGTGGACAAGTGTTGGCGGATGTACACTTCAGATAGAAGTCAATATCATGCCGGGAAAGGGCGAGACCGTACTTACCGGGCAGATGGGCGATGTCATGAAAGAATCGGCGATGACAGGACTGAGCTTCGTCCGCTCAATAGCATCAGGGTATGGTGTACCGCAGACTTTCTTTAGCAAGAATGATATACATATACACATTCCTGAGGGAGCAGTCCCGAAAGACGGACCATCGGCAGGAATAACGATGGCGGCAGCGATGCTTTCAGCTGTCACAAAGATACCTGTAAAGGCATCCGTGGCAATGACTGGCGAGATCACACTGCGGGGACGAGTTCTTCCGATAGGTGGTCTTAAGGAAAAACTGCTTGCAGCAAAGATGGCAGGGATCAAGACAGTTCTTGTTCCTTTGGAAAATAAGAGCGATGTATCTGAGATATCACATGAGATCACGGATGGCATGGAGATAAAGTTTGTGAGCACAATGGATGAAGTTCTTGCAGAAGTACTCGTAAAGAAGGAAAGGAAGGCTGATACATGATCATAAAGAGCGTCAACCTTGAGACAGTATGCGGTATAACAAGTGTGCTGCCGGATAATGAGCTTCCGGAGATAGCGATAGCCGGAAAGAGCAATGTTGGAAAATCGTCACTGATAAATGGCCTTATGGGACGAAAGTCATATGCCCGGACGAGCTCGAAACCGGGAAAGACTCAGACAATAAATTATTACAATATCAATGACAGCTTCTACCTTGTCGATCTGCCGGGATACGGATATGCTACTGCGAATGTGGAGATAAAGGCGCAGTGGGGAAAACTTATAGAAGACTACCTGCATCAGTCAAAAAAAATAAAATTTGTAATGCTACTCATTGACAGCAGGCATGAACCGTCAGAGAATGATATCATAATGTATAACTGGATATGTTCACATGGATATATTCCGGTCATCATCGCGACAAAGGCTGATAAACTTCGTGTGACTGAAAGAGAG
>JAGPKJ010000090.1 GCA_018053995.1 Lachnospiraceae bacterium
TGTGTTTCAGAAAAGAACTTAAGGCGAGCGAAGCAAACCGTGATCCCAATGTAGTTTATCCGGAGCCTAAAGAAGCGATAGAAAATAAGACTTCATTTGCAACGAGCTTAATGATATTTGCAGTAGCGGTAGTCCTTCTTGTGACACATGCACAGACGACACTTACGGTAGCTATGATAGGAGTGATAGCGGCTGGTCTTACGCTCATCTTCTCATTAGCGATACATCATGTACAAGGAACGATTCAGATACTTAAGGGTATAGACTACAAGACACTTCTGTTTTTCATAGGTCTGTTTATTGTCATTGGAGGTCTGGAACAGACGGGACTGCTAAATCTCCTTGCTAATCTTATTTGTAAGATAAGCGGTGGAAATCTGTACCTCATGTGTGCGATAATATTATGGGTATCAGCTATAACGAGTGCTTTTGTTGATAATATCCCATTTGCAGCAACTATGGTGCCTGTTATAAAGACAATGGCAGCGACACAGAATATCAATATCGGGATACTTGCATGGACACTTTCACTTGGTGTAGATCTTGGTGGCAATGCGACACCTATCGGAGCATCGGCTAATGTCGTAGGAACATCTGTAGCGGCAAAGGACGGATATTACATCACATGGGGCAAGTATTGTAAATATGCAGCTCCTGCAACGATCCTCGTAACGTTCATATCTATGGTTATGATATTTGCCAAATATTTATGATCACATGCGTACATAAACGCAGAAAAGAGGGCAGTCCATGAGTAATCAGATCATATTTTCAATCGGAAGAGAGTTCGGAAGCGGCGGACATGAGATCGCGCAGAAGCTTTCAGATAAAATGGGAATACAGCTTGTAGACAGAAAACTTGTTGAAGAGATGTGCACGGTTCACGGGGAAGACAGAAAGATCCTCGAGAAATACGATGAACATGAGAGGAACCTTTTCCTTTCGCGGACTATAGGAGATTATAACAATTCGATAGCGGATCATATCGCGAAGAAGCAGTTCGATTATATGAAGAATCTTGCAGAGTCAGGCGAGTCATTTGTTATCGTAGGACGCTGTTCGGATTATAAGCTTCGCAGTAACCCGAATCTCATCACGGTATTTATAACCGGTGAAGTTCCGCAGAAACTCGAGAGAGTAGAGCAGATATATAAACTGTCAGAGAAGGAAGCGCTGAACAAGATGAAGCGTCACGACAAGACAAGAAGTTCATATCATGATTACTATTCAGATACAAAATGGGGCAGAGCTTCAACGTATGATATAGTGCTGAACAGCAGCAGATTCGGAATAGATAAATGTGTCGATCTGCTCGCTTCTGCAGCAGAGTGATGATACCGTGCAGGCTGTAAACGTTCATGCCGGTGAGACCGTATGACTATCTTATAGGGAAATTGATCGGGGGAAATACGACATGAAGTTTACATTTGACTGGAAAGAATATGCATCACTTGCAAGACAGCTTACAGGCGAAGGGTGCGTTCTCCTGAAAAACGACAGAGAAACGCTTCCGCTCCGTAAAGGAGAACGGGTATCCGTATTTGGCAGGATACAGCTCGAATATTACAAGAGTGGAACGGGATCTGGCGGAATGGTGAACGCACCTTACGTCGTATCTATCCTTGACGGGCTGCATAACTGCAGCGATATACAGATAGATGAGGAAGTAACGGAAAAGTATCGCAGCTGGATAAAAGAAAATCCATTTGATCACGGTGCCGGATGGGCGATGGAACCATGGTGTCAGAAAGAGATGATCCCGGATGAAGAATTTGTGAAAGCGTCATCTGAGAGATCTGATGTGGCGCTCATCGTGCTTGGTCGTTCAGCTGGAGAAGATAAGGACAGTGTCTCTGAGCGTGGGAGTTATCTGCTTACAGAAGAGGAAGAAAAGCTTCTTGAGACAGTGTGCAGATATTTTGAACGTACAGCGGTAATCCTGAATGTCGGAAGCATCATAGACATGAAATGGGTGAAGCAATATGATCCCGGAGCAGTTATGTATGTATGGCAGGGTGGCTCTGAGGGTGGTAACGGTATCGCGGATGTGCTTACAGGTAAAGTCTCTCCAAGCGGGAAACTTGCGGATACGATCGCGTATGATATAGCAGATTATCCGTCCACAGCTGATTTTGGAGATAAAACCAGGAATTTCTACACAGAAGACATTTACGTCGGATACAGATATTTTGAGACAGCGGCGAAGGATAAGGTAATGTATCCATTCGGATTTGGTCTGTCTTATACAGATTTTGATATCAAAGTAAGATCATTCGAACAAAGCGGTAGCGATATGATCGTTACTGCTGCTGTAACGAATGTCGGAAAGACTTCCGGCAAGGAAGTTGTTCAGGTATATTATTGTCCTCCGGCAGGGCATCTTGGCAAATCAAAGATGAATCTCATAAGATTTGCGAAGACTAAGGTACTTATGCCGGGAGAATGTCAGGAGCTTTCGCTCAGATTTCCGGTAAATGAGATGTCGTCATATGATGATGACGGCAGGACGGGACACCGTTCATGCTACGTCCTTGAAAAGGGAGTATATTGTATATATGCAGGCAGCAGTGTACGTGACATTATCGCGGCCGGCACTTATGATAACAGCGAGACTGTAGTTACAGAGCAGCTTGAAGAAGCATGCGCTCCGGTATGTCCATTTGAGAGAATCAGTATATCAGAAGATGCAGATGGGAAAAGTGTTATAGGTAAAGAATCTGCACCGCTTCGTACAGTCCGCCCGGAAGACAGGATAGCGCAGGAAAAGATATCTCTCGCCTGTGAAGGCAGGGATCGTTATGTCGGAGATCAGGGTCATAAACTTTCAGATGTTGCAGACGGGAAAGTGTCTATGGAAGATTTCATCGCGCAGCTGTCAGATAAAGACCTTATATATATGACGCGTGGTGAAGGTATGTGTTCACCTAAGGTGACATCCGGGATCGCAGGAGCCATAGGCGGTGTCACAGATGAACTTAAGGGGTTTGGAATACCGATCGCAGGCTGTTCAGATGGACCATCCGGAATAAGGATGGACTGCGGAACAAGCGCATTTTCAAATCCCAATGGTACGCTTATAGCTTGCAGCTTTAATACTGAACTTACAGAAAAGCTGTATGAGATGCAGGGTAAAGAATTACGTAAAAATAAGATAGATATGCTGCTCGGCCCTGGAATGAACATTCACAGGAATCCGCTTAATGGCAGGAATTTTGAATATTTTTCTGAGGATCCGTATCTTACCGGAACAATGGCGGCAGCGGAGCTGCGAGGTATGCATAAGTACGGGGTAACGGGGACACTTAAGCATTTTGCATGCAATAATCAGGAGACTGCGCGTCACTCGGCTGATGCGGTCGTATCTGAGAGAGCACTCCGTGAGATATATCTGAAAGGTTTTGAGATCTGTATAAAGGAAACGGGATGCTACAGCGTGATGTCGACTTATGGACCTGTGAACGGTATCTGGACAGGCGGTAATTATGATCTGCTTACAACGATACTGCGTAAAGAATGGGGCTATACTGGTATCGTCATGACTGACTGGTGGGCGAAGATCAATGACGAGGGTGAAGAAGGACGCAGAGAAAATACGGCACCGATGGTAAGAGCACAGAACGATGTCTATATGGTTTATTCGGATTCGCTAACAAACAGCGCTCATGATAATACAGAGGAAGGTCTTGCAGAGGGGAAGATAACTCGCGGTGAACTTATGCGGAATGGAGCTAATCTTTGCAGAATGCTGCTAAGATCACCTGCGATGGAATTCTTTCTTGGGCGTGATGATGATATAATAGAACTTAACATTCCAGAGACTGAGAAGGCATCCACTATAGTACAGCCTCATATGGAATATACTGATGGGATAAAGCTTCCGTTATCAGAGCTCGTGACAGAGGCGGGAAGCGATGACCAGTATAAGATCTCATTTGCCGAAAAAGGCGAATACATGCTGCATATAAGCATGCGTTCTGCGCTTGGAGATCTAGCACAGATGACGATGACGGTCTCTCTCAATAATACGCTCATGGAGTCTATAACGATTACGGGCACGGGAGAAAACTGGATATCAAAATCGATAAAGCTTGGTGTATATGTTTCTGTCGAAAATTATATAGATCTGTATTTTGCACAGAGCGGGATAGAGATCGGTGAGATCGCTATAAACCGTGCGGAATAGAGATCGGGGAGATCACTATAAACCGTGCGTGAGCAGCGACACGGTGTTATCAGAATTGGACTGTGTGAACAGATAAGCTGTATCTGACATGGGGGTGTCAGAATATCTGTGAACATGAAATACGGGAGAGAGTAGTATGGGGCGTACAGAAAATAAATGGATAACCAGTGATATCATCTTCTTTGTTTCTGCAATTTTCCTGATCATCAGTGCGGCAATCGGCGCAGGTCTGAGCAGTCAGTATATAGCTTATAATGGAGAGACTCTGCAGGATTTCTCAGAAGGTTGGGAGACTTCGGACGGTCAGACGGTCTCACTTAAGGACATAAGCAGGATATCGAATGGAAAAGGTCAGACAGTCGAACTGTCAAAGAAGCTTCCGGATGATCTTGAGAAGACAACGGATCTGAATTTCAGAAGTAAAGGTGTATTCTTTACCGTCTTTATCGATGATACGCAGGTTTATGATTTTCATCCTCATATGAATAATCTCACCGGAAGATCGTACGGGAATGCATTTCATTTTATACATCTTTCCGAAAAGTATGCGGGGCAAACAGTAAGAATCAAAGTAATCCCAATCTATGATGACGGCAGTTGTTTCTTCAATATGGTGAAGATAGGTAATTCGGGCGACTATTATCAGTGGTTTATGAAATCACATTTTAGTTCGTATCTGCTGAGTCTTAATATAATTGGCTTCGGGATACTGCTCCTTATAATCGTTGTGTTGGTAAGACATGAAAAGCGGATGTGCTTTAATATGGCAACCCTTGGAATTACGGCGATATTGTCAGGTATATGGTCATGCATACAGACACTAGTGCCGCAGATCATGCTTGGGGATATGGGACTTTGGCATGGTCTCAACTACCTGATGATATTTTTGATACCATATCCTACGATGTGCTTTGTAAGTTCACTTTTTGAAGAGCCAAAGAGAAAATATGACAAGATGGTGCTTGGTGTCACATTTGTTTCAATGTTTGCATGCGCATTGTTAAATTCATTTCATATAATGGATTATCATGAGACACTTCCGATAGCGCATGGCGCAGCACTTGTTGAGCTTGTGATAGGCATTGTTTCAGTAGTTGATAACACGAAGAGTATCAGGGGACCTGTACAGAAAGATCCGGTGCTTAGGATATCGTTCTGCATCTTCCTTGGATCAGTCTTGATCGACATGGTGAGATATGCCGTGGCAGATAACGGGACAGATGATACGGGATTCTTTATGCGTTTCGGACTCTGGCTGTTCATAATGATAATGTTCTACAGGCCTATGGTTAGCCTGGTAGAATATATGAAACTTGCGGCAGAGACTGATACGATCAAGAAGATAGCGTATACGGACGCACTCACGGGAATACCGAACAGGGCATCATTTGTAAGAAAAGAAATGAAACTTAGAAGAGATATTGAGAGCGGTGAAAAGAAGAGGATTCTTGTGTGCCAGATGGATGTCAACGATCTGAAATCCGCTAATGACGGATTCGGGCACGCATTTGGAGATGAATTCCTGATGAAAGTGTCTTATGCAATTAATACCGCGTTTTGCGATATAGGCACATGTTACCGCGTGGGTGGTGATGAGTTTACTGTCTTTGTCACAAAAGAGCCAATCGTGGAGAACTATGAGAGAGCTATCTGCGCGATGAAAGAGCTTGAGCAAAAGTTCAATGATTCACCGGATATGAAGATGCCTATCAATATCGCGTACGGCGCATCGATCTTTCCGGACGATGCTGGCACATCAGAAGAAACGATCGAGCAGGCTGAGAGAGATGCTGACCGTGAGATGTATGTAATGAAGAGTGAGATGAAGAACGCTGAGGGTGACTGATATGAGCCGAAGAAGAAAACAGCTGATGCAGTTCAGATATTATGATATCCCGCAGAAAGAGCATGTACTTGCAATGCTCGGAGAAGACTGGATACGTAGTTACGGCGAGGGTATAGGCTATCTGCATTTTCACAATCTGTGCGAAGTAGGCATATGCCGCGATGGTTTTGGAATTCTGACGCTCGACGAACAGAATTATCCGTATGAACCCGGAATGATAAGTGTTATTCCGCGCAACTATCCCCATACGACTAATTCCGAGGAAGGTACTAAGAGTTTTTGGGAATATCTTTTTCTTGATCCTGAGCAGATAATCAGGGCGATCTATCCGGAAAATGAGATCATTCAGAAGAATATGCTTGATCTGGTAAATAAGACAGCCATATTTGGAAAATCTGAACAGTATCCGTTTCTGACGGGAATCGCAGATGAGATCATGGATGAGATGCGTCAGAAAGGTGACTTCTATACAGAAGCGATACAGGGACTTCTGTCAGCGTTTGTGTTTGAAACGGCGCGAGCCAATAAAGAGGGAAAAGATGTAGCATATTCAAGTACTCCCGGCCGGATAACACCGATAGCACATTCTCTTACTTACGTGAATGAACATTTTGGAGAAGAGATCAAAGTAGATACGCTTGCAGAAGAATGCAGCATGAGCGAGACTCATTTCAGGCGTGTATTCAGTGAACAGATGAATATGACACCGGTCGAATATATCAACATGGTCAGGATACAGCGTGCATGTGAATACATGAAGAAATCTGATGAATCTATGAACAGCATAGCATTCAGATGCGGATTTATAACACCGTCAACATTTAACAGGAATTTCAAAAAACTTATCGGAGTATCGCCATATCAGTGGAAAAGGAGCCCCGGTAATTATGAAAGTAAGCTTTTAAAATTTCATATCTCTGCGGAAAAGGGCTGGTAACAGCCCTTTTTTAGTACATAAATATGCCAACAATAGTATATTAATATGTCAATAATATTGACGGAGATTGTACCAAATGAAAAACAAAATGGTCGAATTTGCACATTTTAGAGCCGGATATGCGATTTCGGAATGTACAATATGACGTATAATTCCATTATCGGAATCAAAATATGTGCAGGGTGCACATAAACAAGAGGCCTCTTGGGATTCCACAGCGGATAACGGGTTCACAAATTGGGAGGAAATCCATGAAAAAAAGAATAGTTTCTATCATGCTTACTGCAGTAATGGCAGTCTCACTTGCAGGATGTGGAAGTACACAGGCAGCTGGTTCATCAGCAGCCGGTTCAGCAGCAGAAAGTACAGTAGCAGCCGCCAGCACAACAGCGGCAGCAGAAGCAGCATCGACAACAGCAGCACCTGTAGCAGATGTCGCAGGTGAAGATGACCATACGCTTTCTGTATATGCGTGGGATGCGAATTTCAACATACCGGCACTCAAGGCAGCAGAAGCAGATTATCAGAAAAATGTAGATCCTGAGTTCAAGCTTAATATAGTTGAGCAGTCACAGTCATCTGATATAGAGAATGCGATAACACTTGCAGCATCTTCTGGAGATTACAGCACACTTGCTGATATCGTTCTTTTCCAGGATCACTGGTTCAAGAAGTTCGCTACAGATTATCCGGATGCATGGCAGAATGTCAATGATGCTGATGTAGACTGGTCGGATTTCGGAGAAGAGAAGCTTTCATATTCGACACTTGATGGTGTTCATTATGGCTTCCCGGTTGATAACGGCACAGTAATATGCGCATACAGGACAGATATCCTTGAGCAGGCCGGATATACGATCGACGATCTTACAGGTGTAACGTGGGATAAGTTCATCGAGATCGGAAAAGATGTATATGACAAGACTGGCAAATATCTTCTTTCAATGGACGGCGACGGCAACGATCTGCCTTACATGATGCTTCAGGCAGAAGGCGCTTCACAGTTCAAAGATGGAAAGGCTTATATATCAGATAACGAGACAATGGTCAAAGTAATAGAAGTTATACAGAAGATGGTCGAGAACAATGTTCTCTATCTTGCAAATGACTGGTCAGATTATACAGATCAGACTATCCAGGGCGACATGGTAGCCGGAGTAATGAACGGCAACTGGATCATCCCTACTATCGAGCAGGTTACAGAGAACAGCGGAAAATGGGAGATAACTTCTATGCCTACACTTTCAGGCGAAGAAGGATATGCATCAAACGGCGGTTCTTCACTGTACATCACATCTAACTGTAAGAAAGCTGATCTTGCCAAGGATTTCCTTGCAAAGACATTCGGCGGAAGCACAGCGACATATGATAAAGCACTTGAAGACGGCGGCGTTATCACATGCTGCATCTCAGCCGGCAAATCGGACGTATATAATCAGGGTGTTGAATACTTCAACAACCAGCCTATCTACGCTAAGATCGTTGAGATGGGCTCACACGTTAAGGTAGTTGAGCAGAGTGACTATCACTATACATGCCGT
>JAGPKJ010000172.1 GCA_018053995.1 Lachnospiraceae bacterium
CAGACAATTCATCGACACCTATATTTATATAAAACTCTGCAAGATCCGGGTCTGCTCCAAGTTCGCCGCAGATTCCGACCTTAACATTCTTCTTGTGCGCATTCTTTGCGACAGTCTCGATAAGTCTCAGAACTGCCGGATGATGCGTATTCATAAACCCGCTTATCGACGCATTCTGTCTGTCCATAGCAAGTGTGTACTGTGTAAGATCATTAGTCCCTATGCTGAAAAAATCTACTTTGTCAGCCAGAAGATCACTTATCACCGCCGCTGCCGGTGTTTCTATCATGATTCCCCTCTTTACATCACCATATTCTATATTATGACTGTCAAGTTCCTGCATGACTTCGTCTGTGATCTTCCATATCTTATCTACTTCTTCAACAGACGTTATCATCGGAAACATGATCGATATCGTTCCAAACGCACTCGCTCTGTACAGTGCTCTGAGCTGAGTCTTGAATATCTCCGGTCTCGTAAGGCATATCCTTATCGCCCTCATTCCCATTGCCGGATTATCTTCATCTGCAAGTCCAAAGTAATCCGCTTTCTTGTCTGCTCCGATATCAAGTGTCCTTATTATCACTTCACGGCCGTTCATAATCTCGGCGGCCGCTTGGTAACTTTCAAACTGTTCATCTTCAGTCGGAAAATCATCACGTCCGATATAAAGAAATTCGCTTCTGAAAAGTCCTATTCCTTCAGCATCGCTAAGCCTGGCTTTTCTGACATCGTCAACATTCCCGACATTAGCAAATATCTGAATCTTCTTTCCGCTCTTGGTCACGGCAGGTTTCCCGACCATATCATTTAACGCTTCCCTGGCACTTTCATATTCATTTTTCTTTGCTGTATATTCCTTTATCGTCTCTTCATCGGGATCGATATACACAACTCCCTCTATTCCGTCTGCGATACATTCATGTCCGTCCAGATCCGCAGTTGGTTTTCTTCCCGTACTTACGACAGCTGTAACTCCGAGTGACCTTGCAAGTATCGCTGTGTGTGAGCTTACCGATCCTTTTGCCGTGACAAATGAAAGGATGTGTGAAGTGTCCATCTGTATCGTTTCACTTGGTGAGAGATCCTCCGCCATAAGGATCACCGGCTCACTAAAACTATCTTTCTTGTCTGTCCTGTTCTGAAGTATCTCAATAACACGGTTGGAGATATCAATAAAATCGGCACTCCGCTGCTGCATATAATCATTGCCTTCCATCGCTGCGAACATATCAGCAAGTGATCTGCCAGCCTTCTGTACCGCATACTCAGCATTGTAGTGATTATCTTTTATCTCAGATCTGACTGTATCTTCAAAATCAAGATCCTGTAGCAGCATCTGATGCATCTCAAAGATCTCCGCATCCTTTTCTCCAACTTTTGATTCTGCGACGTCCTTAAGTTCACCAAGCTTTTCGACAGCTCTGTCACGTGCTTCAAGAAATCTATCGATCTCACTATCTACGTCTCTTATCTTATGATCGTCGACTTTGAGTGTACCGCCCTGATACACATATATCTTTCCGATCGATATGCCTTCTGATGCAGCCTGCCCTTTTATTTTCTCCATAATCCCCACCACGCCTTCATAAATTATTATTTTTCCAAGATCATCAACGTCTGTGATTCTGTCACATCGCCGTTCATCTTCTGTATCTTCTTATAATCCGATGTATTCATGATGATCACAGGAGTAGTGACATCATATCCAGCCTCTACGATTTTATCTATATCAGCCTCTATAAGAAGATCGCCCTTCTTGACTTTCTGTCCCTGTACCGCATGAATAGTGAAAAACTGCCCTTTGAGCTTGACCGTATCGATTCCGATATGAACAAGAAGTTCAGCACCTGGCTCGGCCTTTATGGAATATGCATGTCCCGTCGGATAAAGCGATTCCAGCGTTCCATCACATGGTGCATAGAACTTTCCGTCAGCCGGTATCACTGCCATACCATCTCCAAGTATCTTTTCCGAAAATGTCGGATCGCTCACTTCCGTGATATCTATGATCCTGCCTGTCACCGGTGCACATATCTCTTCTTTCTTTCTGTCTGCCAGTCTGTCAAAGAATCCCATATCTTATCCCCCTTTCATGATGCGAACTTAAAATATTTAAGGTTCATCACTAGATGATTTCTCTCTTCTACTGTAAGTCTCTTGCCCACTACCTCTGATATGAAACCATCTATCTGATCACAGCATATGCACTGTGCCGGATAGTGTTCCTGAACAAATCTGTATAATTCTACATCTTCATCCTGATACTGCTTATCTGAGATTATCCGGTATGCAAGGTGCTTGATATGATATATCACATCTTCGAGCTTTACCTGACTTTCTTTATCTTCCGTATCTATACAGTCACGCAGGATATCCATGATTCCTTTTACGATCTCGGTGATTCCATATGCAACGCTCATTTTCGTATTCAGTTCTGCACTGACTATATGAAGTGCGATCGACGCAGCCTCATCTCTCTTAAGATTACATCCAGTCTCCTCTTTTATGAGCTTGACCGCATTCATGCCTATCCTGAATTCATTTGGATAATAGTCACTCACTTCGTTCGTAAGAATGTTATCAAAATCCATTCCCTTGCCGTATCGCTCTATCGCAAAACTTATATGATCCGTAAG
>JAGPKJ010000173.1 GCA_018053995.1 Lachnospiraceae bacterium
CACCATAGGCTGATCCGCAGCCCGGAAGAATTACTGCAAGTGATGCTCCAAGTAATGCCCATACTAATCCTGTCATAAATTTGTTTCCTCCTTAAAATCATAATATTTAGTGTTTTGTTTAAAAGGTTCGAACGGTTCTCCGCCGCCCTCATAAAACTTGCCAAAGAACTCAACATACTGCAGACGGCATGTATGAACATACGCGCCAAGCAGGTTTATCAAAATATTAAATGTATGTCCGATTATGAAAACGATGATGAAAAGTATCGCACTTCCGATACCATCGCCTAACATCGAACCCATCTGATTGATAACATTCGCGATAACTCCGGTCGCAAGTCCAAGTGCCAGAAGTCTTGAATACGAAAGTATATCGCTGAGCCATCCTGTGATGTTATAAAGACTGTAAGCTCCTTTTGCCAGCCTCAGACCCGGATTTTTTGATTCTCTTCCGCCTGTAAGTATAATCCCTACGGCGCCGATTATCGCAAACCACTTGGCCATTGCATTTACCGCTGCCGGAAATACGAACTGCTGTCCGGCTATCGAAGCAAATAGCGATGAAGGCATAAGCATCAATATAAGACCTATAACAAACATATACCAGAAAACAACATCACTTATGAAATCGACTACCTTCTTATCGCGAAGAAGCATATAACCCTTTACGCCAAGACCGACGAACATATGAATAAGTCCAAAAGCCATCGACCAGATGAGGAGCTTCATAGGATCATTAAGCGGAACGAACCACAGTGCCGGTATCGTCACCTGATGATGGAACCATACACGTGATACCGTATCGACAAGATCTCCAAAATATCCGCCGAACATGACACCCCAGAACACTGTAGAAAGACCACAGTAGAAGAAAAGTCTTATCGACCTCTTCATGTTCTCTTCCATTCCCTTGTTCTTAAGAAGTATCACTCCACATACGACCGATACTATAAGTCCGTATGCTGCATCTGACAGCATAAGTCCGAACAGAAATACATAGAAAATGCTCGTCAGGAATGAAGGATCTATCTCTCCTTTGCCGGGAAGACTGAATGATGCTACTATTCCCTCGAGGTTCTGCGCGAAATGATTATTGTGAAGAAGTACAGGTGTATCTTCATCCTCGGCTGGTTCTTCGACTTCAACGGCAGCTCCGTATTTCTCTGTCATCTCATCTGCGACCGCTTTTGATCTCTCTGCCGGAATATATCCGCTGAGTGCAAATGTCGCATCAGTTTCCGGAAGTACAGACAGAACCTCGTATTTCTTCTCTCTTGTCGCATAATAATCCGACATGAGCTTTATCTCGCTACGTTCTTTTCCATATTCTTTGATCTTTGTCTCTAGTTCTGAGATCTCTTTTTCATCATCTGCTTCCTGTTTCTTAAGGTTTTGGATGATGACAGCGGGTTTTTCATTTCCTAGGATCGATGTCCTTGTAAATCCGCTTGTTCTAAGTGCTTCCTCTACACGCTGTCTGTCCCTGTTGAGACACATCACGGTAAGATAAGTGTAATCTTTATCAGTACCGAGTACATTTACATCGACTGCATCGATATCAGGACATTTCTGTGCGAGGATCTCAAGTATCCCACCGTTATCTGTCTGAATATTTATCGTTCCGATCAGAAGGCTGGTTTTTTTGGTTCCATCAAAGTTGATCGGTACAGGAAGGGATTCCCACGGTCTAACCATTTCTTCCTGTGTCTGATTCTTGATGATATCTGCTTTCTTATCATCGATCTGTTTTGACAGGTTCAGGATATCCGTGACAGAATGCGATGTATCATCGCGCGTTTTTTCTATACCACGCAGATCATCTTCGCTCACAACGGTCTTCTCTGCAAAAAGTGAAAACGGTTTTTTCTCCGGTGCATACTTGTCAAGTACTTCAAGTGATGCTTCCGCCTGATTCACTTTCTTCTCAAAAGATGCTCTGTACTGTGCAAGATCTAATGTCTCGTACTGGCATTCATCTTTATTCTTGGGAATGTCTATCTGTACCGTTCCGAGCTGCTGCAATCTCTCAAGGATAGCTTTACGGTTCTTTTTCATAGCGCAGATACTTATTCTCTGCATCTGCATAACAGCCATACGCGCATCCCTCCTTTATTTTATCGTTCTATTTCATGCCAGAGCGTTTATAATTGCATCCGCCGCTTCTTCTGCTCTGGTCATTGCTGCAGCTTTCATTTCTTTGATCTCCTGCTCATCTTTCGCGGCAGCATCGGCTTTTCGGCTTTCAGCTCCTTTGTCAAATGATTCCAGATCATCAGCTGCTTTTTTTCTCATGGAGGCTGCTGTATCTTTCTTCATCTGTACTGCATCGTCATTAGCTTTCTTAAGAATCTCTGCGGCTTTCAGGTCAGCATCCTTAAGTTTCTGTGCAGCTGCACTCTCTGCAGACTTTACCGATTTTAAAGCATCTTCCAGCATTTTTATGTGCTCTCCTTTCTCTACATATTGACTAAATGATTTTATCATAAAAACATTGTTCAGGCAATGAAATATGGCAACTTTTACACAGATTATATTATTCTGTAATACCCTTTTGTTAAATTTTTATAAATAACTTGTATGCATAACCATGCACATGATATCATATACTAATATATACGTTGTCGGGAAATGATCTTAT
>JAGPKJ010000020.1 GCA_018053995.1 Lachnospiraceae bacterium
GTGGTAATAAAATTCATATTGCACCATCCCTATATTATAGGGTAAAATGAAAGGAGAAATATGGTAAGAGCATTTATCGAAGTTCCATCATTTACGAAGAAGTGGTATTCACTTGGTTATACAGATGATGATCTTTTGAAGCTTCAGACTTTAATATTGAACGATCCGGAGGCGTATAAAATGAGTAAAATTTACGATGAACTTATGAAGGGATTAAATGAAGCGGTAGCGATTGAAAAAGGAGAAATCAAAGGGCACAAGACTATATATAGAATAGAACCCGCGAAGGAATACACAAGAACGCAGATAAAAAAGATCAGGAATGCCACTGGTATGACGCAGTCGGTATTTGCTGAATATATGGGTGTTTCACCAAAGACCGTAGAAGCGTGGGAAAGAGGAACAAATCATCCGACAGGTTCTGCATGCAGATTGTTAAGTATATTGGAAAGCGGGGAGCTGGAAGAACTTTCGTTTGTAAGAAAAATAGATGACAGAGAGGATGAAAGCGAGGTGGATGTGTCTGAAATGTGATTTTCGGCAGGTACAATATCCGAAAGAGCATGTATTTATCATTCAATTTGTGCGGTTGAATGCGGGGAAATGTTTATATAAGATATTTTCATAAATGGAAGACATACTCGGATTACCGATAGCATATTCTACGATTGCAGGTACGGAGGGCGATAAACATGAGATTACCAGATACACATAAGATATTATTCGGCGGGGATTACAATCCGGAGCAGTGGCCGGAAGACACATGGGAAGCTGATATGGCGCTGTTTCATGAAGCACATGTTGATGAAGTGACACTTAATGTGTTCAGCTGGGCGATGCTGCAGCCATCGGAAGATGTCTATGATTTTGAGAAGCTCGACAAGATCATGGATATGGTGAAACGGAACGGACTGAAGGTCATCATGGCGACATCGACGGCGGCGACACCTGCGTGGATGGCGAAGCGTTATCCTGAGACACTTAAGACTGATGCTGAGGGCAGAAGAAGGCATTTCGGCGGTAGACAGAATTTCTGCCCGAATTCGGAAGTGTTTAGAAAATATGCGTCGAGGCTTACGGAGAAGATCGCGGAACGTTACAAAGATTACAGCAATATCGTGGCTTATCATATATCAAATGAATATGGCACATATTGTTACTGTGATACTTGCACTGCGAAGTTCAGGAAATGGCTGAAAGCGAGATACGAGACACTCGCAAATGTGAACGCTGCATGGAATACTTCATTTTGGAGTCATACTTTCTACGACTGGGACGAGATAGTACTTCCGGATCTTCTGTCGGAGGAATTTCATTTTGGCGGGGCTGACGCACGCATCAAATCGAATTTTCAGGGAATGTCGCTCGATTATCGCAGGTTTATGAACGAGAGCTTTCTGGAATGTTTTGATATGGAAAAGGAGCAGATAAAGAAGTATATGCCGGATATTCCGGTGACGACTAATCTGATGGGTGATTTCGACCAGTTCGATTATCGCGAATGGGCGAAGCACATGGATTTTGTGTCTTGGGATAATTATCCGGCTTATGATCAGAAGGAACCAAATACTTCATTTTGGCATGATCTTATGCGAGGTATCGGAGATGGCAGCTCATTTTCACTGATGGAGCAGACTCCGGGCATATCGAACTGGCAGCAGTATTGTGCCCTAAAAAGACCGGGAGTTATGAGGCTGTGGAGTTATCAGGCGGTCGCACATGGCGCAGATACGGTGCTTTTCTT
Source organism: Lachnospiraceae bacterium (assembly GCA_018053995.1). Lineage (GTDB taxonomy): Bacteria > Bacillota > Clostridia > Lachnospirales > Lachnospiraceae > JAGPKJ01. The sequence continues at coordinate 1,745 of JAGPKJ010000020.1, forward strand.
CCAGATGAAGCGCAGCATAGGTGCATGCGAGAAGAGCCACAGCGCGCTTATAGATCATGTCGGAAGCGGCAATACAAGGGTCTTCCGGGAAATGAAAGAGCTTGGCAGTGAACTTGATCATATTGGGGATGAACTGCTTGAGTCACGTTCCGACGCAAAAGCTGCGATAATGTATGACTTCGAGAACCGCTGGGCAGTTGGGCTTGCAGCAGGTCCATCATGTGATATCGACTATCTTGATGAGATTCACACATGGTATAGTTCATTTTTCAGGAAGCATATTCCGGTCGACATTGTGTCTCCTGACAGCGATCTGTCCGGATACAGTCTTGTCATCGCACCAATGCTCTATATGAGCAGTGCATCTACGGCACTGCGGCTTTTATCATTTGTTGGGAATGGCGGAACCTATATAACATCGTATTTCAGCGGTTATTCAGATGAAAATGACAGGATACGCACAGGTGGATACCCGGCAGATTATCGTAAGCTTCTGGGCATATGGGTCGAGGAGAGCGACGCACTGCCGCCGATCCTGGAGAATGAAGTGAAAGATTTAATTGCGTCGTGCAGCGACAGTACAACAGAATCATATGCGAGGAATTTCTTTGAATATAACGGCAGACAACATACCTGTTCTATACTCTGTGATCTACTTCACACTGAGGGTGCAGAGACTCTTTCTGAATATGAGAAAGATTTCTATGCGGGTATGCCTGTTGTGACGAAGAACAGTTTCGGCAGCGGGACAGCGTATTATGTCGGCACGAGATCTGACGATGCATTTTATGATGAGTTTCTTGGTTCGGTATGCGGTGAGTGCGGAATCACACCGATATCAGTTGCGCCTGTCGGAGTTGAGGTCACATTGCGGGAAAATGAAAAGGGCGCTTATCTTTTCTATCTTAATCATACAGGCGAGGAGCAGCATTTTAAGGCAGATTATGACATGACAGACATTATAACCGGCAGACATTATGCTGGTGGAGAAGAGATAATCATGAATGTCAGTGATGTGATCATAGGAAAGAAATAATCAAGATCAAGTTCCCGGATGGTAAGATCAAGCAAGTTGCAAGAAAGCAAGACCATTAAGACATAAAGACCATCAAGATTAAGCTTCCGGATGGCAGGATCAAGCATATTACCGACAATACATCATTTTTTATGGTTTAGGTGGTATGGATTCATGTCTTTCATGAGGTTATGTAAACTAAACGGGGAGTACTTGCTTATGTATACAAGTTATTGCACTTCAAAATGAGATAAATTTTGATTTGAATATTTTGTCAGGAAGATTTTTACCTACAAGGGGCATCAATATTGCCTTTTGTAGGTAAAAGTCATTTTGTTACCAAATAAAACAAGTTTACATAACATCAGCCATCTACACAACCATCAGCCAGTCTGTCAGCACGGTCAATCACCACAGCCCACCAGCCTAGCTCACCAGCCCAATCTATCAGCCCAGCCCACCAGCCCAATCTATCAACACAGCCTATCAGCGTAGCTCATCAGCCCAATCTATCAACAAAGCCAATCAGCCCAGCCTATCAACACAGTCCACCAGCCCAGCTCATCAGCCTAGCCTATCAGCGTAGCCTATCAGCACAATCCCAAATATCAGATTCAACCAACAAACAAATAAACAAATAAACAAACAAACAAAATGCATCAGTTTTTCGCACAGAATACATTACAAATCAGTCTTTTTGAAAAAATTTGTAGATAGGTGCGGAAAATAATATATTTTACATCTGATTTCTGAAGTGGGGAATTTATTTGACAGATGATAACATCATCTTTGAAATGAAGGAGGATGAAAACATGAAACGTGTTACAAATGAGGGAAGCATCACAACAGCTGGCTCGACAAGAAGGAAAAAAGAAGGGATCAAGCTGTTTCTTATGATACTGCCATTCCTGATCATGACATTTATGTTTTCTTATTTTCCGCTACACGGGTGGGTATATGCACTGTATGACTACAGAGCACCGCTGAAGCTGAGCCAGTGCGAATTCGTTGGACTGAAATGGTTCAAGGCACTTTTTTCGAATCCGACGCAGGTAAAGCAGCTGATCGTAGTAATGGAAAATACATTTGCGATGAGCCTTCTTGGTATCGCAACATCATTTCTTCCGGTATTGTTCGCAGTATTTCTTAATGAGATGAAATGCAAGCCATTCAGAAATCTTGTTCAGACACTTACGACACTTCCGAATTTCATAAGCTGGACGCTCGTTTATTCAATAGCATTCTGCCTGTTTTCTTCAACAGGTATGTTCAATACAGTTATGCAGAATCTGGGTATTATCTCAGAACCACTGAAGATCCTGGATAGCGGAAAGCATGTATGGCTTGCGATGCTGCTTTGGAGCACATGGAAGGGTCTCGGCTGGGGTTCAATCATGTATCTTGCTTCAATCGCCGGAATAGATCAGGAGCTTTATGATGCGGCGAAGGTCGATGGCGCGAACAGATTCCATATCATTAAGGATGTAACGATCCCGCTTCTTATGCCGACGTATTTCGTAATGCTCATGCTGTCGGTCGCAAATTTCCTGAACAACGGAATGGATCAGTATTATGTATTCCAGAATTCATTTAACAAAGAACACATACAGGTGCTGGATCTGTACGTTTACAACATAGGTATGACGGGCAGGAGCCTTTCACTTGCGACTGCAATAGGAATCCTCAAGAGTCTTGTCAGCGTGACACTGCTCATGATAGTGAACTTCACGTCAAAGAAGACCCGTGGCGAGAGCATCATCTGAAGCAGCTCGTAACATCATAACAATCAGTTTGGAAGGGACAGCAGAGACAATGAGTGAAACAGCTATAACGGCAGATAAAAAGCATAAGATAAAAAAAGCAGACATTCCATTTAATGTTGTGAACTACCTTTTATTTGCCATATTCGCAATCATATGCACGTATCCGTTCTATTACCTCATCATCAATTCGATAAGCTCGAACGATTTGAGTGCAAATGGAATGATCAATTTTATACCGAGGGGAATACAGTTCCAGAATTATATGGATGTATTCAAACTGAATGGTCTCGGAACGGCAGTGCTCGTATCGGCAGCACGTACGATCATCGGAACGATCTGCACGGTAGGAGCGTCAGCATTCCTTGGCTTCATGTTCACACAGCAGAAGATGTGGCACAGAAAATTATGGTACAGGTTCATGGTCATAACAATGTATTTCAATGCGGGACTTATCCCGATGTTCATGACGATGAAGACACTTCATCTGACAAATTCGTTTTGGGTGTATATCATACCGGCGATCGTTCAGCCATTTAATATCATCATGGTAAAGACTTACGTTGAGTCTATACCGGCATCACTTCAGGAAGCCGCAGAGATAGACGGCGCGGGGACATTTACGATATTCAGAAAGATAATCCTGCCTACAAGCAAGCCGATACTGGCCACCATAGCGATATGGTCTGCCGTAGGTCAGTGGAATTCCTTCCAGGATACGCTGATATATATCACAGATCAGAAGCTGTATTCACTTCAGTATCTGCTATATACGTACCTGAATCAGGCGAATTCGCTCGCAACGCTTGTCCGAAACTCCGGCGATGCATCAGCGGCGGCAAATCTTGCAACGAGACAGACACCGACATCAATACGTATGACTATATCAGTCATAGTCGTGCTCCCGATCCTATTTGTCTATCCCATGTTCCAGAAGTATTTCGTAAAGGGAATCATGATCGGTTCAGTAAAAGGGTAACTCGTCGAAGTGTATCACGATTCTTTGGCAAATAAGAATGATGACAGGCAGGTCTATGTGAAAAGGGTAACTCGGCAGAAGCAAATAATGATTCTGCTGCAAATAAAAAAGTAGTAAGCTTATAGAAAGGGAGGTTAGTTGTAATGAAGAGAAAGTTAATGGGGCGTTTGACGGGGCTGTGTCTTGCCACTGTCATGGCGGTATCCGCGACAGGCTGTGGAAGTACGACAGCTGCAGGGACAGCAAGTTCGGCTGCAGGCAGCGCAGCAGCTAGTACAGCCGCTGGCACAGCAGAAGCGGAGGGCTCAAAGAAATACGCTGAGCCGCTGACTATCGATGTATTCGACAGCCAGGCCAACTTCCAGGGAACACAGACAGGCTGGTTTGCCAAGATCGTAAAGGATAAGTTCAACATCGAACTGAACATTATCGCACCAAACGTAGCGGGCGGCGGAGATACACTGTATCAGACACGTTCAGCAAATGGCAATCTAGGCGATCTGATAGTAACGAACCTTGACAAGAGCAGACTTAAGGATATGGTAACAGCCGGACTTGTAACAGATATGACTCCTTACATGGATGGCGAGACTAATCTTAAGAAGTATCAGAGTGCGATCGATGGAGCGAACAAGCTTGCAGGTCAGGATGGAACATGGGCAGTACCGAGCGAGATCTCAAATCAGCCCGCAACAGATCCATGTGATGCAAATGAGCCTACAAATGCACCTTCACTCAGATGGGATGTATACGGAGCAGTCGGATATCCTGAAATGAAGACTATGGAAGATATGCTTCCGGTACTTAAGTCGATGCAGGATAAGGCTGGAAAGAGTGATTCAGGCAAATCAGTATATGCACTTTCACTTTTCAAGGATTGGGATGGCGATATAATGCAGAATGCCGGAGCTCTTTGCTCACTTTACGGATATCTTCCGTCAGGTTTCTGCATGAATAAGGTTGATGGTTCTGACGTACAGAGCGTTATCGATGATGACGGAATCTATGTGAGAAGCCTTAAGTTCTTATTCCAGGCAAATCAGATGGGACTTGTAGATCCTGAGTCTACGACACAGAATTTTGATACACTTCAGACAAAATACAAGGATGGCGCAGTTCTTTATTCACTTTGGCCATGGCTTGGTGCCGGACAGTACAATACTGCCGAGAACACAGCTGCAGGCAAGGGATTCCAGGATGCAGTCATCGATGATATGAAGTGCCTTACATATGGTTCAATGCCTTACGGCAAGATGGAAGTTGGATTTATGGTAGGATCACAGGCTAAGGATCCTCAGAGAATGGTTGATTTCATTGACTGGCTGTATTCTCCAGAGGGAATCGAAGATGCTATGCCTGCTAACTGTGGACCTGAAGGGCTTACTTGGAAAATGAAAGACAATGAGCCGGTACTTACAGACTTTGGTGTACAGGCATTTGTTGATAAGACAGCAGACCTTAAAGTTCCTGATGAGTGGGGCGGCGGCACATATACAGACGGTATCTCAGCACTTAACGTTAAGACTGTAGGTCTTGTAGATACTGATGATGAGACAGGAATGTGCTACAACTATCTCAGATGGGATGATTATACAAAGCGCGTTGCATCAAAGCTGACAGAAGACTGGTCTTCACATCATGAAAATGAGACACTTCCGATCAACTATTTCAAGAATAATGGCAATCTGCTCGTATTCCCCGGAACGAATTTCGTAGCTGACGAGTATTCAACAGATATAAGCACGATCAAAGAGCAGTGCAAACAGAGCATCGTAGCTTATTCATGGCAGATGGCATTTGCCAAGGATGAGGCTGAGTTCAACAGTCTTCTTAAGGAAATGCAGGATACTGTAAATGGACTTGGGTATGATCAGGTTCTTGCAGTAGATCAGAAGAACTGTGAAGGACAGAATGCAGCAATAAAGGAAGCATCTGCAAAGTAATGTTGGTAACACCTGTGAAGTTGTAAATATATATTTGAAACGGGATGCCGCGTAGCGGTATCCCGTTTCTTAGTATATCTGAATCTATATGTTACGGTATCATATGAAGCTGATATCTCATAGTGGGATATGATCTGCGTCAGTCTCCGCATGATCATATGAAGCTGATATCTCATAGCGCGATATGATATCTTTAGGAATCGCCATTCTTGCGGTATTCTGCGGGGCTGGTGTTCATGAACTTCTTGAATTTCTGATGAAAGTAATCGACGTTGCGATATCCGACGCAGGTGGCGATCTCATATATCTTCATATTGGTATTATCAAGAAGATCTACGGCATGATCGATCCTTATTTTATCAAGATATGTATTGAAGTTGAGACCGGTTTTTGCGGTGAACTGTTTTCCGAGATATGAACTGCTGTAGCCGAATAGCTCCGCAATCTGTTCAAGTCTTAGCGGCATCTGATAATTATGATCTATATAGTCTGTTACTTTATCAAGGATATTATCGCTTGTACTATTGCCTACCGAGCGGATGATCATATCGAACTGCTCTGTGAAATACTGCATTATCTCGTAAAGATACCTCTTATTTTCTATAAGCTCCAAAATAGCTGAGTTATGCACAAACGGTATCTCCTTTTCGGGATATGCTTTCATGACGGTCTGCTTGACCTGAAGGAAGATACCTGCAAGGCAGGTCTTGATGTCAGACACATCATCATCTGTTTTGGAAAGATATTCTTTGAGTTCATTCAGTTCGTCACGGACTTTTGAGGAACTTCCGGCTTTGATGCAGTCTGCAAGGCGGCTGCCAAATACAAGGGAAGTCTCACCTGAGAGATGGTCATCTGAATATGAATGTCCGCTACGGGAATCAGTCTGCAGGTTATCAGCGGCTGAGGGTATGCTGCCGGGAACCTCTCGCGTAAGGAGGTCGTCCGGTGTGAGAAAATGCTGGTCCTGTATGCAGAAGAAACGCTGTCTGATAAGCTGAGCGGCTATCACATATGAGCGGTGAACATCAGAAAGAGAAGAGACAATCGGACCGCACGCGATGAACATCGTATCGAGCGGAGAACCTTTCTGCGTCCCGTCAATATAGTGTGAAAGGCATTCGTCAAGCTTTTTGAGCGCGAAGCTTCCCTTGAGCAGGATGACATTGTTATTGTCTACCATACTTTGTTCAAAAGAATTATTATCCTTATTTGTTATACGAAGAAGATCTGCAAAGCTGTATGAGCTAAAATACGGATCGTATTTTTCGTATATGACTACGCGGTAGATCGGAGCGGACAGCCCAAGTTCCGGGTAGTTTATCGCAGGATTGACAGCAGCTTCAGTGAGCAGGTCATGTACGACAGTGACGCGCGCTTTGCCAAGATACTGATTTTTAAGTGTGCGGGAGTCTGATTCTAGTCTGATCTTGTCGTGAACTGACGTGACAGCTTTTTCAAGTTCATCTTCGTCGACGGGCTTAGTGAGATAACATGAGGCGCCATACTGGATCACTTTCTGCGCATAACTAAAATCAGAATATCCGGATATGATGATAAAATAACCGGCAAATCCTTCATTTCTCGCTTTCTCGATCAGATCGGTGCCATTCATTCCGGGCATCTTGATATCGAGGAGTACGAGTCCGGGATTATACAGATGGATCATTTCGAGCGTTTGGGTTCCGGTAGATGCTTCATCGCAAATGGAAAATCCGAGGGCTTCCCAGTCGATTATGTTTCGCAGCCCCTCGCGGACGATCTTTTCATCGTCGGCGATAAGAACGCTGATCATATCATATTTCATATTTGCTCCTTTACTACAAAGGCTTATCCATATGTCTGTTTTTAGAAGTACTTTCAGATATGTCATTATCTTGATCTGCCGGTTCAGCATGATTAAGATGGCTGCTTTCAGAAGCGCTTTCGGCAAATGTCTGCAGCAGCAGCAGAGTGACTTCTGTTCCGACATCTATGGTGCTGCTGATCTTCATATAGTATGAAGGACCATAGAAAAGTCTTATCCTCTTTCCAATATTGTACAGTCCGATTGATCTTTTGTCAGATGGTGCGCCGGTTTCCATTTTCGAGTTGAGCTCGCTTAATTTATCAGGTTCGATTCCGGCTCCGTTATCTTTGATCGAGATAAGCATATCCTTTTCTCCATATGCGGAGACGCTGATTGTTACGATCCCGTATGTTGACGAATTTTCAAGCCCATGAGTTATCGCATTTTCGACTATAGGCTGAAGCAGGAGAGGAAGTATCATACATCTGTCGGGGTCAATCTCATCACTGATATCAATGTTGGCGTTGACCCGTTCACCGAAACGCAGCTTCTGAATCTCAAGGTATGTCTTTATATATTCGAGTTCACCGGTAAGAGTAGTTGAGCTCGTTCCGGTATTCTCAAGCACATAATGCATTGATTTTCCTAGAAGTTTGACGGACTTGGCTACGTCGCGGTTGCCGCTGGCAAGAGCCTGCATCCTGATAGTTTCCAAAGTATTATACAGAAAATGAGGATTTATCTGCGCGGCCAGCATCTCGTATTCCATTTGCTGTTGACGGTTGATGAGTTCCTGTTCGGTTATGCGAGCCTGATAATACTGTGCTTCCTGATCACGTATCTTATTTACCGTGGATTTAAGATCTTCAAATGTTTCGGTGAGTTCGTCGTCACCTTTGAATGTATCGATTATGTTGTAGTCACCATTCTTAGCCTTATGCATGGCGGATTTCAGTGTCGTGACACGGCTGCTGAAATAGTTCGAGAACCTGAGGATAAGGAAAAACGGCAGCACTACAGAGATCGAGATTATCACGACATAGAGAAGCAATATCGAGTTGATGTTTTTATATGCAGTGCGATCTATCGTTCTTATCAGAAAGATATCATCGGTGCGGTAAGGGCGGAATGAGATGAAGTCGGAAAGATATTTGTTTCCTGATATTGTAAGCGGACCGGTATATTTAAAAAATCCGTCTTTATAACTATCGGGCGTGACCATGTCTTTATCGGTCATTTTACGGTCAGTGCTGTAGATGATAGGAAGACCGTCAACGCTGACAGAGATCTCATTTTCCGTCTTCTGAATACGATTTCTAAGGTAGTTGTTATCAAGACGGATAACAAGATATGCTGAATATTTTTTCGAAGCTACGCCGATTCTTTTGATGAGGCACAGGTCGCGAAATGCATTGCCGTGCAGGTCGGTATTGTCCATACATGTCCATATCTGCCATTTTGTGCCGATCTTGTCTCGCCAGTCCATACCATCATAGTTTGAAACCGATGTGATGTAGTTCATATCTGATATGTTGGGATTATCGGTGTAGATCATTATCTTTGATATGGCGGCGGTGTTCTTGCGGAAAGTATCGATCGCTGTATCGATATTAGTCATTGCTGCATTTTCCGAGCTTGAAAGCGCACGGTCAAGCGCAAGACCTTTCTGGCATGTTGTGTTGCTTGTCAGTGGCTCTGTAGATGTGAAGATCGTTGTGGTTATGTCAAGCAGGACGGAGTTTGCATTTGTTCCGTCTGCTTTTATCAGTGAGATGTAATGGTCGCTCATCTGTTTATGCATGGAGAAGATCGAGAATACGCCAAGTATTATTATTGGCAGTATCCCGGCGAGACAGAATATGTATTGTATTTGGTTTCTGACAGGTCTTTTATGGCTGCTGGCAGCACTAAACATGTTTTGCTCCTTTGTAGTATAGTCGTACTGATATCATGTCGGTTCGGACACGCTCCCGCTCAGTGCCGGTGTGACTGGTGCCGAGTACGGCCAGTCGGATGATATCATGTCGGTTCGGACACGCTCACGCTCAGTGCATGGTGCAGCGGTGCATATGGTTCGAAAGAACCTCGCCAAGCACCGGCACCAGCACAATGGTCCTTACGACATGATATATCCGCACTGACCTTGAAGGCACGATGAAGGCTAGCTGGACGATGCCAAGCTGGACGATGCCAAGCTGGACGATGCCTAGCTGGACGATGCCAAGCTGGACGATGCCAAGCTGAAGCGAACCGATGATCTGAGAGCGACATCCTCGTTATTATGTGTGTCATAAAGTTGTCCTGCTATTTGCGCAAGCATAGAATGATTTTTAATACTTGTATCACTAATCATTATAGTAAAAAAAGCCTGAAAACTCCAGTATTAATCATGGATTTCAGGGATTATGATCATATAGTAAAATAGGTGTGATTTTATTCTTTGTGGCAGTATCAATACGGACATCATGCAAGGGAAGCACAACATGCAAGGGAAATTACATCACACAACGGAGAAAGATTGATTCCTGATGTAACTACGTGAATAAGGTAACATATAACTGTGAACAAGGTAACATGTAACTACGTGAATAAGGTAACAATGCTGTTGTGAAGCATGATATTTGATGCTAAAATACAACTGTCAGTTAACTTCTATAAACACTTGAAATCAGCTGACTTGTATCATAATGTAATGTTGTTTTGGGGAAAACAAATATAAATAATAGGAGGGTATGGAAAATGGGAAAATGGCAGAGACTGAATTTTCAGCCTAATATTCCGCTTGGAGAAGGCGGTAAGAAAGTAACAGCATGTAAAGAGCATATCGAGCTTTCAAAGAAAGCAGCAGAGGAAGGAATGGTTCTTCTGAAAAATGAAGAGGAAGCACTTCCACTTAAAAAAGGAACAAAGACAGCGCTGTTCGGCAAAGCCAGCTTTGATTACGTGAAGGGTGGCGGTGGAAGCGGAGATGTCACTGTCTCATATACGAGAAATCTGTATGAGGGATTGAAGATGCAGGGTAACGCAGTTGATGTTTTTGAGCCTTTGTCTGATTTCTATCGCGAGAATGTGAAAAAACAGTACGCTGACGGGAGAGTTCCGGGATTCACGATCGAACCGGAGATACCGGCAGAGCTGCTTAAGAGTGCCAGAGCCTATACCGATACTGCGATCATTACAATATGTCGTTATTCGGGTGAAGGCTGGGATAGACGCAGCAGTTATGATCATGGAACGATCGACAAGAGCATGACTGATCCGGTCATGCTAAAGAGATCTAAGGAAGTTTTCTCTAAGGGAGATTTTTATCTGTCTGCTGAAGAAAATAAGATGATCGAGGAAGTAACGAAGTTATTTGCCCATGTTTCTGTCGTACTCAATATCGGAGGAGTAGTCGATACTACGTGGTTTGCAGATAACCGCAAGATAGAAGCGGTTTTGGCTGCATGGCAGTGCGGAATCGAGGGCGGACTTGCAGCAGCAGAAATACTGACCGGAAAAGTCAATCCATCGGGGAGACTTACGGATACATATGCAAAGAGGCTTGAGGACTATCCGTCATCCAAGACTTTTCATGAATCAACCGCATATGTTAATTACACAGAAGATATATATGTCGGATATAGATATTTTGAGACTATTCCAGGTGAATCGAAAAAGGTTGTATATCCGTTCGGATACGGGCTGTCATATACGACATTTGCGATTAAAGATATTATGGCAAATGAAAAGTCTGGATCGATAAACGTAGCGGCTGATGTCTGCAATACAGGCAGATATCCGGGGAAAGAGGTCGTAGAGGTCTACTACTCTGCACCGCAGGGCAAGCTAGGCAAGCCTGCGAAGGAGCTTGCGGCATTTGCAAAGACGAGAGAACTGGCACCGGGAGAGATACAGCACATGGATCTCTCATTTGCCATAACAGAAATGGCATCATTCGATGACCTTGGCAAGATCGCGAAATCCGCATATGTTCTTGAAGCCGGCGAATACAAGATATTTGTAGGGAAATCAGTCGAGGATGTTCAGGAAACAGCTTATTCGTACAAGATTAAGAAAGATAAAGTAGTCAAGCAGCTGAAGAGCCTGCTTGCGCCGGAACTGCTGCCTGAGCGTATGCTTGCGGATGGCTCATTTGAGAAGCTTAAGATCAGCAAAAAGCCGAATGATCCTAACGAGGACGCGCTTGAAAGATCGGGAAACGCGCAGGATGGCCTTACACCGTCAGTTTATGCGCAACCCGGACATTGCCTATGGGGGCAAAATAAGAAGCCTGCGGGATATCATTCATTTACCGAGGTCGCTTCTGGAAAATGTACTATGGACAAATTCATGGCACAGCTTAGTGATGAGGAACTGGCGCGTCTGGCATGCGGACAGCCGAATACCGGCGTTGCGAATACATTTGGCTATGGCAATCTCGCCAAGTACGATATTCCTAACGCAATGACAGCTGATGGACCTGCGGGTCTCAGGATAGCTCCGGAATGCGGTGTCTTCACAACTGCATGGCCGTGCGCGACTGCACTTGCCTGCACATGGAATCCGGATATCGTTGAACAGGTTGGAGCAGCGGGCGGTGCTGAGGTTAAGGAAAATAATATCGCATACTGGTTGACACCTGCCGTTAATATCCACAGAAGTCCGCTTTGCGGTCGTAACTTCGAGTACTATTCGGAGGATCCGCTTGTTGCAGGAAAGCTTGCGTCAGCTATGGTGCGTGGAATCCAGAGCAATCATATCGCTGCGACGGTAAAGCATTTTGCGTTAAATAATAAGGAAACGAACAGGAGAGATGCTGATTCGCGTGCATCGGAACGTGCTATCCGAGAGATCTATCTTAAACAGTTTGAGATAATCGTGAAGGAAGCACATCCTTGGGCTGTGATGTCTTCATATAATATCATCAATGGTCATCGTGCATCTGAGAATAGGGAGCTTCTTGAAGATATCCTTCGCGGTGAGTGGGGATTTGATGGCATGGTAACGACGGACTGGTGGACGCTGGGTGAGCAATATAAGGAGATTAACGCGGGTAATGACGCGAAGATGGGTGTTGGCTATCCGGACAGGATTCTTGAGGCTATGAAGAAGGGCGCGCTTGACCATGATACTTTGAAGTTGAGCGTGAAGCGGATTCTTACGACGTTGCTGAAGTTTGACTAAACGCGTGGCGGTCAGCGCAGGTACGGTCAGCCGGATATATCATGGCAGTTCGGACAGTGCAGGTACGGTCTGCCGGATATATCATGGCAGTTCGGACAGTGCAAGTACGGTCAGCCGGATTATCATGTCGGTTCGGACACGCTTTCGCTCAGTGCATGGCGCAGCGGTGCGTATGGCTCGGAAGAACATCGCCAAGCACCGGCGTCAGCACAATGGTCCTCATGACATGATATATCCGCGCTGACCGGAGAGTGCAGTAATGACTAGACGTATGTGTAGTACAATCGGGCAGAAATATGTACATTTGGTGCGAAGGTGCACCGAAACTGCACATGTTTCTGCCTCTTTTTTATAAGTGCATTCAGGAGCGAGAGAATGCTTGTGCTGAATGCACCTGCGGTTGTGAAAGAGACGAAAGAAGCATTAAAGTGCATTCAGGAGCGAGAGAATGCTGATGCTGAATGCACCTGCGACCATGAAACGAAGAGAGTGAAGAAAGGAAGCACACATGATTCAACTTACGGATTATCTATATTCTGGGGATACGGTTCCAAAGATCCTGCACTGTTATTCGGCTGATCTTAAGGCGGAGGCGGCAAATACTCACAATCAGATAGATCTTGCGCACGCTAATTTTCTGATAAGGATGACGGAACTACTTGAGCATAATGATTTCCTTACTTCACAGTCTCAACGTATTCGCGATTTTTATATGTATATGGCTGAAAAGTATCCATATCTGGCATTCGTATTTAAGGGGAGAATCAAATCGCTTATCAGAACTGAGGAGAAATTCAATGGTTATATTGTTTCCTTTATTTACAAATATTATATTGAAAATAAAAGATATCCTTCTATTTCCGCGATTAAGGCGCAGGTAGAAAGATTCAAGGATCTGATAGCGTATCGTATCGTGATCTCTATGCCAAAGTGTCATTTGAAGATGGATGAAAATAAAGAAGAGGTGGAGATTGGTCTTTTATATGAGATAGCGAATGCACTGCCGGATTTTCTTGAAGCGAGGGAATTCACTCCGGAACTGTCGAATACTGTTCAGAAGAACAGCTCGCCGCTTATGTCGGACTCTGTGCGCCCGTATTATCGCGATTATATTGCAAATACAAAGGATCTGGGATACAGATCGCTTCATATCGCACTTTATGATAATCCTGCGAGATGCTTTACGGAACTTCAGCTTCGTACAAAAGATATGGATGATTTTGCCGAGATAGGCGCGGTCAATCATAATGATTATGAGAAAGCACAGGAACGGGAGAGGGGGAGACGCAACGCAATCCCGAAGGGTGAGTGCATATATTTTGATGAAGCATATGATCGCGTAATGAATCTGCAAAATCTGGAACTTTCAAAGGTTGATGTCAACATGTTCAGCGCGATAAACAATTATATGGTCAACGATGGATGCGGCCTGTACCGAGGACGCCTGATACTGCCGTTCGAGCATTTGTCGCGGTTTCAGAATGGAAGGATAGGGTAAATACTCGACTATGGTCAGCCGGATATATCATGCCTAATCGGACACGCTTTCGCTCAGTGCATGGCGCAGCGGTGCGTATGGCTCGGAAGAACATCGCCAAGCACCGGCGTCAGCACAATGGTCCTCATGACATGATATATCCGCGCTGACCTGAAGGTTGCAGTGAGACCAACACAGGTTCGGTCGGCCGGGTGATATTATTCGGCTGACCTTGTGCAGGCAGAACACTGAGCATAAGTGTATGGCGGAATACTGAGCATATGTGTATGGCGAAAGTGCTTGCAATTCGGCAGAAGCAGCGTATACTTTTACAGGTAACAATCAAACAACGGTTAGTTCTTCGAGGCTGGGTGCGATTCCCAACCGGCGGTATAGTCCGCAACCTGTATGATGTGGGATTTCAGAATATATTTTGAAACCTGTAGAAGCAGCTGATCCGGGGTGGTTCCGGAACCGACAGTAAAGTCTGGATGGAAGAAGAATTGAGCAGCATCTGATAAATATCGGATGATCTGTTCTGCTGTGTATGAAATCTGAGCCTCGACAGATATTATTTCTGTCGGGTTTTTTTTACGCTAACATTAAATATCAAATGGTTATGATGTGAGCTAAAAAGTGGTGATTGAATTATGACGATTACAAATGATTTGTGCGATTTAAATCATAGTTGTAAGACAATGACATTTCATACACGGTGATTGAAGAGCTGCCCTGGTCTATGCCGATCATGATGTCGGCGGAAAGGGAAAGAAATGAACGGACTTGGTAAGAGCATTGTAGAAAATGCGGTATTTTTCATGGAGTTTCTATTGATCGTAGCGGGGGTAGTGCTGATCGCTTACATTTATGAAGCTGTTGTGAGAAAGAAAAATGGCGGGAAAGAACGGATAATGACGACACGAAAGGTCACTATGATAGGCATGCTGTCTGCGATTGCCGGCATTCTGATGATGATCGAGTTTCCACTCCCATTTGCACCAGTATTTTACAAACTTGATCTTAGCGATCTTCCGGCGCTTATTGGTGCATTTGCATTTGGACCGGTAGCCGGAGTTATGATAGAATTCTGCAAGATCCTTGTATACCTTGTATTTCACGGAACGGGCACAGCATTTGTCGGAGACCTCGCTAACTTTGTAATAGGAAGCAGCTTCATTCTCCCAGCGTCTTTTATTTACCTGTTCAAAAAATCAAAGAAGGATGCGCTGATCGCCTGCGTAGCCGGAACTGTTACGATGACGGTGGTCGGTTCATGGCTGAATGCGGTATTCCTTCTGCCGAAATACGCACAGATGTTCGGCATGCCGATGGATGCGCTCGTTGCGATGGGGACGGCCGTCAATCCGAAGATTAATGGAGTTGGCACATTTGTGATGCTGGCTGTCGTTCCGTTCAACCTGCTGAAGGGCGCAGTCGTGTCGATTATCACGATGCTGATCTACAAGAAGATAAGCCCGCTGCTGAAGACGGGGCACACGCACTGAGAGGTGCACAAGTTCACAGAAAATTGCTATCAGCATGCATGAAAAGAAGGTATAATAGAAACAGTGTTGGTAGATTTTTGTATGGAGGGTGACGAATATGAATTATAGTGAACTTTTGCAGGCAGCACGTGACAATATTGGCGGGAAATGCAGTGCTTGTCCGGTATGCAATGGCAGAGCGTGCGGAAACAGGATACCGGGACCGGGAGCTAAAGGAACCGGAGACACGGCGGCGAGAAACTATGACTGGTGGCAGAAAATCCGTGTCAACATGGATACGCTTGTTGCTAACGGGAAAGTCGATATGAGTACGGAACTTTTCGGAAAGAAAATGAGACTCCCCTTATTTGCCGGACCAGTCGGCGCGGTTGCTATGCATTACAGTGATCAGTACGATGATAAGTCGTATAACAGGGTGCTCGTGAGGGCATGCGCGGAGAACGGAATTGCGGCATTTACCGGGGACGGCATGGACGCGCAGGTCATGGTCGCAGCAACAGGCGCGATAAAAGAGATGGACGGCATGGGAATTCCTACGGTTAAGCCGTGGAGTTCTGAGATGGTAAATGAGAAGATGAAGCTTGTTCGAGAATCGGGCGCATTTGCGGCGGCTATGGACGTTGATGCAGCTGGACTTCCGTTTCTCAAGAATTTTGTTCCACCGGCAGGATCAAAGAGTGCTGGTGAGATGAAAGAGATAGTGAAGGCAGCAGGTGTTCCATTTATCATAAAAGGAATAATCACAGCTAAAGGCGCTAAGAAAGCGGCGGAGACCGGAGCGGCAGCTATCATTGTTTCAAACCATGGCGGGCGTGTGCTCGACCAGTGCCCGGCGACAGCAGAAGTGCTTCCGGAAATTGTCGCGGCGGTAAAGGGTTCGGGTATGAAGATTCTTGTCGATGGCGGAATCCGTAGCGGTGTCGATATGTTTAAAGCACTTGCGCTTGGAGCTGATGGCGTCCTTATCGCAAGACCGTTTGTTACTGCAGTGTACGGCGCCGGCGGTGAAGGTGTGAAGATCTATATTGATAAGATCGCTGCGGAATTTGAAGATACGATGACGATGTGCGGCGCACATACAGTTGCGGAGATTACACCGGATATGGTCAGATACCCGAAATACGCGGAATAATGCGAGGTTGAGTGCCTGCTTCTGGGAACAAAGCGATTCCGGGAACGAAGCAATTCTGGGAGACAAAACAATTCTGGGCACAAAGCGATTTCAGAATAAATGAATTCGCAGCATAATAGTTCTTTGATACTAACAGCATAAAATTAGAAGATCCCCACATTGCCTGATTGACAGATATCTGGTATATGTGGGGATTTTTGTTGCGCATTTGTTGCTACGCTTTTTTTGTTGTGCAAGTAATTTTTGTTGTGCAAGTAATTTTTGTTGCATATATCTAAAGTGTATGATATAAAGAAATAACTTGATAATGAATTCAACCAAGTGCTGAATTGCACATGTATATGTATATGGATCATTATGAAGTATCAGAACATCAGAACATCAGGACATCAAGGACATTTCAGGAAATCATTATTTCATGACATCTAGGAGTAAAACACAATTCAAGTGGCTGGTAGCAGGGTGAAGTATATGGTTAAGTCGGTTGGTTGAACAATATATGCTTTTTTACAGAAATACGTTGGAAAACCATAGCAAGTGTTAAAAGCAACGTATGTATGGAGAAAGAAAGTGTTTCGGAAAACAGGGAAATTGAGTTGGCATACGTTGGAAAACCATAGCCAGTGCCAAAAGCAACGTATGTATGGAGAAAGAAAGTGTTTCGGAAACAGGAAAATTGAGTTGGCATACGTTGGAAAACCATAGCAAGTGTTAAAAGCAACGTATGTATGGAGAAAGAAAGTGTTTCGGAAACAGGAAAATTGAATTGGCATACGTTAGAAAACCATATTAAGTGTTAAAAGCAACGTATGTATGGAGAAAAAAAGTGTTTCGGAAACGGGGAAATTGAGTTGGCATACGTTGGAAAACCATATTAAGTGTTAAAAGCAACGTATGATTAGGGAAAATAGTATATCGAGATCAGGGACTGTATGCGTATGTAAGAGAAGAGAGGGGTGTCATATGGATAAGAAAACACAAGAAAATCAAAGGCAAAATAAAATTGAGGGGAGCAAGTCTAAGAAACTACGGCTAACGGATAAGGGAAGGGGACGAGAAGCAGATCTAAAATCTGAGGATAGGGCAGATCCCAGAAAAGGACGCATGAAATTGTATGAAAAAGAACGGAATAGATGTCATCAGAAAGAATGGGATGACATTGATGCTTTTGTGAGATACGCGGATATCAGACAGAGAGAACTTGATGAATTTATAAGAAAGGCAGAGAGGGATATAAGTCGTGCACCTGACGGAACACTGCAAGTACATCGGAAAGGAAAATCTTTTCAATATTATCATGCAATAGCGAAAAGCGTAAAAAATGAAAATAAGCAGACTGAGTATATTAAGTCGGCAGACAGACAACTTGCAAGTCAATTGGCACAGAAGGAATATGCAAAGAAAGTGCTCAAAGTGGCAAAGCACGATAAGATATGCATTCAAAGAATGTCAGAATTAAAGAACAGAGAATATTATCGTGAGATGTTTTGTGACATGCATGCGGGTAAGCAGATATTGATCAATTCATATGATATGTCGGATGAAGAATATGCAGGGATGTGGCTCGCCGAAAAGAAGAAATTTAAAGAGGAATATGAAAATGCTGAACCGACATGGGCTTCTGGTCAGGATAAAGAGATAATAACGGAACAGGGAGAAAGGGTAAAATCCAAGACAGAAAAAATCCTGGCAGACAAATTATTTTCCGCAGGAATACCATATGTTTATGAGATACCGCTATATTTTGAGGGATATGGATACATAAAGCCGGATTTTATTGTGTTGAATAAGAGGACGAGGGAAGAGAGATATCTTGAACATTTCGGACTTATGGATCGACCGGAGTATAGTGAGAAAGCAGTTATGAAAATCGAATCATTTGAACGAAATGGGATATATCCGGGAGAGGGTCTACTGTTGACTTACGAGACCTCAAACCACGCTGTAGATATGCAGATAGTGGAGCTTATCATCAGAAGATATTTATTGTGACAATGATTTTGAAAGCATAGATTAACAGATGTATATGATCTTTCATGCCCGAGATCTTTACCGGTCACACTTTTTTCAGTCCGTACATGCGAAGGAGCGAAACCATCCAAAGGATAAACGTTACGGCAAAACCGAAGAGACAGAATGGATTTTTACCAAGTAGATATTTTCCGGTCCAAAATGATGGAAGAAACGCAGCGAGGTACTGTGCTTTTCCGTGAAACATAACGGGTATGAACATTCCGATTCCGACAAGACCGGAAATCTTGCCAATTGCCATGCCTTCAACTTTATTTGACGAAACCGCAATTACAAGAAGAGCGGTGATGACGCCGAGCAGCGCGGAAGAGAGGCTCATGATGAAAATATCCGGCAGTGAAAGGTGAGTCAGTGAGAAAAGCTCAAGTACAAGTGCATTTATGAAAAATGAAATAATTGCGGGGAAGCCAAGCCTTGAGAAAAGGTAGCCGTTATTTCCTGCAGGTGTTACCGACATATATCCGGCAATCTTATCGTCGAGTTCGCCGAGGATGATAAGCCCGCCGGTAAAGAGATACATCATTCCAGGCAGGAGAGATATCATCCAGTCAAATAAGAAGTAATATGGAGAGAGAATCTGCGATTTACCGAGATAACGGCACAGCATTTCTTCACCAAATGGAATCGCGAAGTGTATCGCGGCACCTGCTATGAATGGGACAAATAGGAGAAGGACGCATATCATGTCACGTCTTATCTGTTTTATCATCTGTATAAACATGATTCTTGATTTTATAATCATATTTTTGCTCCTCCGACACTCATAAACATTTTTCTTACGTTTTTACGCGCAATGAGATATAAGATGACTATCCAGCATACGCAGCTTAGTGCAGCAATGGCGCAGGCAACGCCGTCTGAGATGTAGGCAACAGCACCTGAGATGCAGGCACCGCCGTCTGGGATACAGGCAGCACCATCACCCAAGATGTAGGCAGCACCGTCACCAGAGATGCAGGCACCGCCGCCTGAGATCAGCAGTATCTGCGCGCAGCCAGGATGAATCAGCATGAGAAGGCTGTTCCGTTTAAATCCGAGTATGTACATGATTGGAGGCACAAAGCCGATAAGTTCAAATGGAATCGTGCCGACGATATATTCGGTGAGTGAGGTGATCTTCGTGCCAACTATGATTCCGCATAATGTGAAACACACCGAAGACGCGGCAATTCCAAATACAGCTGTCAGTAGGTGCAGATTTGATAGCGGCAGCATATCGCTTCGTACCGGTATCATTAGAACAAGACCTACGATAATAGAAATAAACCCAATCGACAGAATTTTACCGGCGATATACTCTTCAGCAGATATGGGCGATACTGCAACACCATTTAGCACGCGCTGACTCTTTTCAAGCAGCACGATTGCGCCCATGAAGAACATGCCCATTGCGGCGGGGTCGGAATATACAAGAATATTGCAGGCCGTGTCCTTGATGCTGGCAGGCAGCAGTGATAACAGTCCACTGTATAGGATCACAAGAATCAGGTAAATAAAATAGAATCCGTATTTCCATTGAAATCTTATATCACCTTTTGTAAGTGTCAGACATTTGTCATTTTTGGCTATGACAATATTATTTATCATAATTTGTACCTCATATTTTGCGAAGACCTCTCTCTTAGCATGATCCATCTCGCTATCTTAGTGGATATCTTATCTAGCAAAGTTCGTATCCCGTTATCTCCATGAAAATGTCACTCAACGTTGGCTCGCTGCTATGAACGGAAGTGAGGCTGTTACTGCTGATCTTCTGGATAAAAGTCTTATCTTCTGATATCGCAGAGAGCGCGCTCACACGTTCAAGTTCTTTACCGTCGGGATCTGTGAAAGTATATTTGATCTTCGATGCGCCATGCGCCATTATGAGGCTGTGCGGAGTATCGAGCGCTTTCATTTCACCGTTAACGATAAATGCGACACGGTCGCAAAGTTCAGTGGCATCATCCATGTTATGAGTGGTGATTATTATCGTTTTGCCGTTGTCACGTTCTTTGAGAATCAGGTCTTTCATGATGCGGGAATTATTTGGATCAAGCCCGCTTGTGGGTTCATCAAGGAACAGCACATCGGGATCATGTACGAGAGCACGGATAAAGCCAAGCCGGGATTTCATTCCTTTGGAAAAATCAGAGACTCTTTTGTCTGCGTGACCTTCAAGGCCGACATCGCAGAGAAGCTCGTCTATGTCTCTTTTATTTCCATCATATAAAGAAGAAAAATAAGAGAGATTTTCGCGTGCAGTCAGCTTTTCATAGACACAGGGGAATTCAAAATCGACACCGATCCTTTCATAGAAACTGCTGTTATGATGCCGGCATTCGACACCCATAACGCTGGCATTGCCGGTATATGTCGGAAGAAGTCCGGTAAGTATTTTTTGAAGAGTGCTCTTGCCGGCACCGGAAGGACCGAGAAAGCCGAATATCTCACCCTTGGTAACTGTAAAATTGATATTTTTAACGAATGGCTTGCTGGTATAGCTGAAATTTAAGTTATGCATTTCGATCATAGAATCGTTTTTCATAAAACATTCTCCCTATGTGTAACATCGCTTGAAGTGTATATGACTGCACTGCATGAAGCGTATATGCCTGCATTGCTTGAATCTGCGTAGCATGAATTATTGGGCAGTGGGGCTCTGCATCTGCAGCAGAAGTCCTTTAGTCAGCAGACGGATGCTTTTTCGAAAGTATTTTTCTCCGATAGTATCTTTGTACAGGCAGGCAAAGAATATCTCGTGGAAAGCTGCGCTGAATACTTTTATGCTGCCCGGGGTAAGGTGCGGATTAAAACCTTTGAGCATATTGATCATCATGTCCTCATCGTGACCAAGATGATATTTTATAATATCGGCAGGGAGCTTTTCTATCAGAATCTCAATTTCGCCGGGAACCATAATAGTCTTTAGACACGAATTCATTGAACCAAGAATTCCGTCAGTCACGATATCAGCAAGCTTATCAGCAGAGAGAGAATTTCCGGCTTTGCGGCATTTCATGAGCATTTTATTTTCAATAATTTCGTGATATTCAAGGATCACCTCGAATAACAATTCTTCCTTTGATTTGTAAAATAAATAGAATGTTCCTTTGGGAATGCCGACTTTCTGTACAAGTTCGTCCACGGTTGTTTTCCTAACGCCGTTTTCAAGCAGACTTTTATTTGCTGCGTCATGAAGTCTTTTTTTGATCAGGAGCTTTTCATTGTCACTATAGACCTTTGGCATGATATAACCTCCGAAGCAATATCACTTTATTTGACTAAAATTACGATATTAGTCAATATAATCCCGATGCAATAATTTGTCAATGGCTTTATTGAAATACTTGAATTCATTTTAAGAAAAGCTGTAAGAGTCAATACAGCTATAAAAAATACTGTAAAAACTCGTACAGCTTTGAAATATTGTAAGAAATCATACTGCTTAGAAGAAATCTGATGTCTTATTTTGCAGCAGGAGTTACGCTCCCGTCGGCAGCTATATCGACACAGAATGAGATTCCCTTTTCAAAATTGATAATCTTTTGCTGGGAAGCAGCGTCTGTAGGCCATGTGGTCGTCAGGTTCTTCTGGATACAGGGAACAAATTTTACATTTGACAGGGCGACACTGCCGTCTGTTTGCGGCTGCAGTGTTATGACAAATACGCATGTATTGAGAGTCTTGTTGTTGAACCAGAAGTTGCCAAGGCTGTACATGATAGGCTTATTCTTGTAATACTCGATTCCTTGCAGTACATGTGTGTGTGAACCAATGACGGCATCAGCGCCGGCGTCGATGTATTCGTGCGCAAGCTTCTGCTGCGTGCTGTCAGCATTATTTGAATATTCAGTTCCCCAATGAACGCTGGCTACCACGTAGTCGGCGTTTTTCTTTGCGTTTCTTATCACATTAAGATAGTGAGTCTCATCATATGTGCGGAGAACTCCGGGGGTATCTTTGCCGGCTTCGGGCGTGTAGATGGTTTTCTCGGCGCGCGTTGCAGCAACGTAAGCGATCTTTATTCCATTTACCGTGAAAATAATAGGTCTTTCGGCTTCGGACATGTTACGACCGGCGCCAACGTATGGGATGCCGACAGAGTCGAGAGTAGTGAGGGTATCGAGAAAGGCGTCTTTGCCGTAATCATAGACGTGGTTATTTGCCATGAGAACAACGTCAGTGCCAAGCTGCTGGATGACGGATACGCGGGAAGGATTGGCGCGGAAGGTGTAGGCTTTGCCGGCGAGCTTTGTGCCGCGGGTGCTGTACGTGTATTCATTGTTGAGCATGAAGAGACTGCAGCTGTTCGTGAGCGCGATGATGTTGGGTGAGATGCAGTCCGCTATACCGTTCGGACATTTGTCCAGGTGCTGAGTTGTCGACCAGCCCTCAGATAGATTGATGTCGCCGGCAAAGCCAAGCGTTATCGGAGCGGACGCAGTAGAAGCAGGTGCCGTAGTGGACTTCGGAGCAGATGCCGTAGCAGCAGATGCCGTAGCAGAAGATGCCGTAGCAGAAGATGCCGTAGCAGCAGGCGCAGAAACAGCGGTGCCGGCAGAGGCAGTGACTGACGATAGTGAGGTCAGTACCGCGACTGCGAGCATCGCTGCTGCGAAACGCCGCGAAGATCTGATCAGTTTACATGACATATCTTTCATAATACAATCCCCCTTTTGAACCGCGAACGGCTCAACTAAGATTGTACCAGAAAATATGCGTTAATCAAAGCCTTTTAGATACCTTGCATCACATGCGTTAATTACAGCTCTTTTGCATGGCAAGTGCAACTTTTTATTATGGCAAGGTTACGACAAGCGTAATTTCATTTTACATCCGAAAATGGATGCGGCTTCGTTGGCTTAGTTTGTTATACGCTTAGCGTGAATACCGGCATATATTCAATAGGCGCGTCGACTGTGACTGTGCGGAATCCGTCATATTCGGTTCCGTCGGATGTGAGTTTCCACCTGCCGGCGGGCAGATATACTGAGCGGCTGAACTCATTAAGATGAAGGATAGGCGCTACAAGGTATTTGCTACCAAACATGTACTGATCTTTTATTTCCCAGCAATTCTTATCATCAGGAAATTCGTAGAACATTGTCCGGATGAGCGGTGAGCCGTTTTCATGAGCTTCTTCAAAGAGTGACTTGATATAGTCATGCATTGAGATTCTGATATCATAGTATTTGCGCATGATCTTGTAATTATCCTCGCCATAGCTCCAAAGCTCATTCGGCTGACCGGTGTGAAGATAGCCGCCACCAAAATCTCTGTCATCAAGAGGCGGGATATCATAAGGACCACGGTCGCCATGCATACGAAGGACTGCGGAGTAGACGGCAAATTGGAACCATCTTATGAGCAGCTGACGGAAATCAGGATCATTTACATCATCTGTCATGAAACCGCCGATGTCAGTCGTCCACCAGGGAATGCCTGCAAGTCCCATATTGAGACCGCACTGTAATTGATCTGCAAGAGCGGGAAATGAACTTGGTACATCGCCTGACCAGACAACATTACCGTATTTCTGGGAACCAGCCCATGCACTTCTGAGAAGATTTACGACAGGCTTGTCACTTATTTTACTCATTGCATCATAGAATGCACGGCTGAACATCTGAGGATACATGTTGCTGATCTCAAGAGCCGGCCCATCGCAGTATCTGTAATGATCGAAATCATATACTCCATAATCGGGTTCAGAATTATCAAGCCAAAATGCATCGATGCCAAGATCGTAGTAATTCTTCTTACATACATCCCATACATATTTTCTGGTTTCAGGATTAAATGGATCGATCTCTACGCAGTCTCCCTGAAAATCATAGGTCTGTGCGGCTCCGCGCTCTGTCCTGATCAGCAGCCCGCGCTCTGACATTGGCATGAAATTTTCGCTCTTTCTGTCGACAGACGGCCATACTGATACGATGACTTTGATTCCCATGGAATGGAGTTCGTCGACCATCGCCTTAGGATCAGGCCAGTATTTGCTGTCAAATTTCCAGTCACCCTGCACAGTCCAATGGAAATAGTCGATAACGATCTGGTCGATCTTTATCCCTTCCTTCTGATACTGTCTGGCAACACTCAAAACCTCATCCTGTGTGCGATATCTCAATTTGCACTGCCATAGACCCATGCGGTCTTCAGGAAACATGCCGGCATGTCCGGTGACAGATGTGTAGTTTGCGATGATATCGCGCGGCGAATCAGCTGCGGTTATCCAGTAATCCATCTCTTTTGTGGCTTTTGAAGTCCATTCGGTATAGTTGTTACCGAAAGCGGCCTGCCCGATTGAAGGGTTATTCCAAAGGAAACCATATCCAAGAGATGATACGGCAAATGGAACTGATATCTGCGAGTTACGCTGCGCCAGTTCCAGTATGCAGCCTTTGAGGTTCATGTTTGACTGCTGATATTGGCCCATTCCGAAGATACGTTCATCCGGATCACTCTCAAATTTTACGTCAAGAGAGTATTCATCAGATCCGATATTTCCCTTCCATAGACGATTTACGATCTTGAGACAACGGCTTTCGTCAGAAATAGTACCATCGTAACTGCGGTAATATTCGCGCAATATCAGTTTTTCATTTCTGTAAAATGAAATAATTCCGACGTAGTTTACGACCGCCTTGATCTGTCCGTTAGTAATGGACGCAAAATCTCTTTTAATTGGCTTCCCGTCATAGCCGGGACGGTCTTCCTGCCAAAAGTCGACAGCTGCTTGTCGGACGGCAATTTCTTCAGTCAGTGCCCAATTGCGGCCAGTAAAGACATTACTCATTGATGATCTTACACGAAGCGAATCCCTACCCCAGGGCTCGATCTTCACTGTTTCACCAAAATGAGAGAAGACAAGTGCACCGTCTTTCTTTTCAAATATCATGATGTTTTCCTCCCTTACAGTTATAGCCTTTTTATATATGATGCAGGTGTCAAAAGCAGCAATTGCGTTATTATGTAGCGAATCGCTTCCTTCCTTTGGACACTTGCATCATGTTAATACTCCCAGCACTGATATAATACTGCTATATTTGACTTGAAAACTACACATATAATGGCATATTATGATGGTATTATATCTTTATAGCGATTATAAAACAGAATAGAACAGAGAATAGAACAGAATAGGGAATAGAACAGAACAGAGAATAGAACAGAATAGGGAATAGAACAGAATAGGGAATAGAACAGAATAGAAATGAATGGCAGCATGAGGATAGTGATTATAGATGGAGAATAACTATGAAATTATATCAGGCTTCAGTTTCATTTGAGGAGAAAAGGCAGCACAGCACGATACTTGTGCCATACAGCTTCTACGAATGCAGACTTCCGGAAGAAATCAGGAATGTTCCTATGCACTGGCATACAGAGTTTGAACTTAATTATATAAGGAAGGGAAATGGAATATTCTTCTGTGGGGATGAACGATTCGAAGCGAAAGAAGGAGATGTACTCCTGATACAGCCGAATACGATGCACGCATCATATATGACTGAAGATGACGGTCAATTATGGTATGACGCGCTTGTGTTTAGCGCGGTGATGATCGGAGAAAATGGAAATGACCGCTGC